>WJJW01000155.1 GCA_014729455.1 Candidatus Eiseniibacteriota bacterium | reverse complement strand
GGCTGCCTCCGGATCCGGTTCGATCAGGGCGTCTGCGGCGCCGCCGCACGGACGCACGCGACGCAGATCGTGCCCGACGTGCATCGCTTCCCGGGCCACATCGCCTGCGATCCCACGGCCCGCTCCGAAATCGTCGTGCCGGTGCACGCCGAGGAGGAACGGCTCGTCGCCGTCCTCGATCTCGACAGCCGGCTCCCGGGCGCCTTCGACGAACGCGACCGCGCCCCGCTCGAGCGGATCGCGCGTCTGGTCCACCCGCCCGCGTCCTGATTCGATCCTCCACCCTCGCGAGCGTTCCGGAACTCCACCTTGCCCTCCGGCGCCGAAGGGCGTTTAATAGCCTGTTCTTGGTTTTTGCGGGGATGGGGCGCACGCGCGCCGGGGGGGATGACCGGCATGAAGCATCTCGCACAGAAGATCCGCGCAGCGGACCATCTGCTGCTGTCGACCCACAAGGATCCCGACGGCGACGGCATCGGATCGATGCTCGCTCTGGCGCGCGCGCTGCGCGCGTCGGGCAAGCGGGTGGACCTGATCCTCCCCGATCCATGTCCCGAGCGGTTTCGGTTCCTCGATCCGGATCGCCTCCTCGAGTGGCTTCCGTACGACGCCGCGGGGTTCGGGGGCACGCGGCCGGACCTGGCCGTGATCGTCGACACGCATCAGTGGGCTCTGCTCGGCCACATCGGGGAGCTGCTCAAGCTCGAGCGGATCCCCACGCTGTTCTTCGATCACCACCCGTTGCGGGACGGCCGTCGATCCGACGTCATCTCGGACCCGAACGCCTCATCCAACGGAGAGCTGGTCTACCGCCTTCTCACCAACTACCTGGATCTTCCCATCGACCAGCGCATCGGGGAGTGCCTGTACGCCAGCATCGCCTTCGACACGCACTCGTTCCGCTACATCCGCAACTCTCCGACCCCGCACCTGGTCGCCGCCGACCTCCTCTCGCGCGGGGTGGACGCGAACGAGATCTACCGCCATCTCTTCGCGAGCAACCCGGTCGGCAAGCTCCGGCTGATGGGACGCCTGATGGGCGCGGTGAAGATCGACGACGGGGGGCGTCTGGCATGGGTCGGCCTGCCGCTCGCATGGATCCGGGAGCACGGCGTCTGCGAGGACGACATGCGCGACGCGGTCAACTGCCTGCTCGAGATCGAGGGGATCGAGGTGGCGGCCCTCCTCAAGGAGGTCGGCGACCGGGAAGTGAAGGTCTCTCTGCGATCGAAGGGGCGGTTCGAGATCCACGAGGTGGCCCAGCAGTTCGGCGGAGGAGGGCATCCCTACGCGGCCGGCGCGACGATCTGCGAGACCCTCGCGGACTCCTGCGGCCGGGTCCTCGAGAGGCTGGAGTCGATCATGCGCGAGGATCGACCGGCATGAGCACGCCGCTGGACGATCTGCTCTCCGAGGAGAACCGCGCCTACCGGGCCCGCGCTCGGGAGGTCGCCGAGTCGGCGGTCCGGCCGATCGCCGCCGAGTACGACCGCCGGCAGGAGTACCCGTGGGAGGTTCTCGAGGCCCTTCGGGAAGCCGAGCTGACCGGCGTCTGGATCCCGAAGGAGTACGGAGGACACGGGGCCGGGCTCCTGAACCTGTGTCTCGTCATCGAAGAGCTGTCGCGAGCCTGTGGGGGCGTCGGGGTGGCCTACGCGGTCAACGCGCTCGGTTCCTTTCCGATCCTCCTCGGCGGAACCGAGGAGCAGAAGCGGCGCTGGCTTCCTCCGATCGCCCGGGGAGAGAAGCTGATCTCCTTCGGGCTCTCGGAACGCGAGGCGGGCAGCGACGCCGGAAGCCTGCGCTGCACCGCGCGCCGCGACGGCGACGCATACGTGATCGACGGCCACAAGAAGTGGAACACCAACGGCGGTGTCGCCACGCTCTACACCGTCTTCTGCCGGACCGACCCGGAGAGCAAGGGACCGCGCGGGATCTCGGGCATCGTCGTCGAGAAGCCGAGCGACGGGTTCCGGATCGGGAAGATCGAGGACAAGATGGGGATCCGGTGCGTTCCCGTCGTCGAGCTGGAGTTCGAGGGCTGTCGGGTCCCGGCCGAGAACCTGCTGGGGGGCGAGGAAGGGAAGGGGTTCCGCCACGCGATGATGACCCTGGACCGCGCGCGCCCCGGCGTGGCCGCGCAGGCGGTCGGTCTGGCGCAGGGAGCGCTGGAGCTGGCCGTGCATCGGGCTGCGGAGCGCCGGCAGTTCGATTCGTCGATCCTGAGCTTCCAGGGGATCCAGTGGATGATCGCCGACATGGCGACCCAGACGGAGGCGGCGCGACAGCTCGTCTATACGGCCGCGCGAGCGGTCGAAGCGGAGGTCGGCTCCCTGAGCAAGATCTCGGCGATGTGCAAGGTCTTCGCGACCGACACCGCGATGAAGGTGACGACGGACGCGGTCCAGATCTTCGGAGGCGCCGGCTACATGAAGGACTTCCCGATCGAGAAGTACATGCGGGACGCGAAGATCACGCAGATCTACGAAGGGACCAACCAGATCCAGCGGCTCGTGATCAGCCGCGCGATCATCAAAGAGCTCGGCGCGCGGATCTAGGGAGCCCCCCATGATCCGAACCCGTTCCGTCCGCTCCGGGCTCCTGGCCCTGCTCCTCTCCGTCCTCTCCTCTTCGGCGGGCGCCGCGGGCGAGGCCGCGATCGAGGACGCGATCCCTCTGCCGGATACGATCCTGGTCCTGTCGACGAAGATCCCCTTCCAGCTCCGGGACCTCGCCGCGTCGGCGACGATCGTCCCGAGCGGCCGGATCCGCGCCGGAGCGGCGAGCGAAACCCGGGAGATCCTCGACGCCGTCGCCGGGCTCCACACCTTCGATCTCTCGGCGGCGGGCTCCGGCGGGGTGGTCGAGTCGCGCGGATTCACCTCCTTCGGGGAGACCAGCTACCTCCAGGTCCTGGTCGACGGCTTTCCGCTCGCCGATCTCGAAAACGACGCGGTCGACTGGTCGCTGCTCGCTCCGAGCCAGATCCGCCGGGTCGAGGTGCTCCGGGGGCCGGTCGCCTACCTCTACGGCAACGCCGCGATGGCCGGGGTGGTCAATCTGATCACCTGGGATCGGTCCCGACCGGGGCGGATCTGGTTCCAGGGAGGGGGCGGAAGTGATCGCGACCTGCGTGCCAGCGCCGGCTGGTCCGGAGGCAGCGCCGGTCTGGCCGGCGGCGCCTCGGGGTTTCGGCGGACCTCCGACGGGTACCGCGACCACAGCGGAGTCTCCCGCACCGGAGCCACCGGGAACCTCCGGGCCGCTCTCTCGCGCCGCTGGAACCTGCGCGCGCGCCTCCTTCTCCATCACGTGCGCCGGGAGATCCCCGGACCGCTCCCCGACTCGCTCCTGCGGACCGAACCGCGGGCGAGCTGGGAGCCGTTCGCCCGGGACGACCGGAACGCCGACCTCCTCCTTCCGTCGATCGAACTGCAGGGGCGGATCGGCCCGGCATCCGAGCTGACCGCGCGGATCCACGGGGACTTCCGGGAGGTGGAGGCGGTCGAGACGGTCTACCCCACCGGCACCCTGGACCGCGAATCGCGGAGCCGATCGGTACGGGCGGAGGCCCGCTTCCACTGGCGTTCCGGCACGACGCGCCCGTTCGACCTCCTGATCGGGACAGAAGGGGGCTGGGGCGACCTCGAATCCCGCTACTTCGACGGCGCCGCTCCGACCGGAGCGGCCCGGGTCGGTGCCGGAGACGTGGAGCGGGTCTCGGGGTCGGTCTTCGCCTGGACCCAGATCCGGCCGGCCGCCCTCTGGAGCGTGAACGCCGGGATCCGCTGGGATGGCATCCGCGCCGAGCTGGAGCGACCGGACGACCCGGAACAGGGAACGACCACGCAGGAGCTGGCAGCCCTCAGCCCGGCGATCGGGATCAGCCGGGAGATCGCCGGAGAGGGTCTGGTCTTCGCCTCGGCCGCAGGATCGTTCAAAGCGCCGACGCTCGAGCAGCTCTTCGACCAGAGGCCGTACTTCGTTCCGGACGGGGAAGGAGGGGTCGTTCCGGTCACCCTCTCCAGCCCGGCGCTCGACCCGCAGCGCGGCTTCCATCTCGATCTCGGAGGCCGACACCGGATCGGCTCCCGAGCGCGGCTCGGGGGGACGATCTACTACGCGAAGTCGACCGACGAGATCGGATTCGATCTCGCCCGCTTCCGGTACGACAACATCGAGGAGAGCACGCACTTCGGCTTCGAGGGGAACGGCTCGATCCTCCTCGACGACCGCGCCGAGACACGGCTGCGCTACACCTACACGCGCGCCCGGTTCGACGGCGGCCCCTTCGACGGGAACCAGATCAACTCCGTCCCGAAGCACCGGATCGGCGGAGATCTGGAGGTCCGCCCAACGCGCGATTTGATCGCCACCGTCTCGCTCACGCACGTTCGGGAGCAGTGGCTGGACGAGGAGAACCGGTTCGAGCTGCGGCCGACCACCTTCGTGGATCTGACCGCCCAGAGGCGGTTCGGACCGGTGACGCTGTTCGGCGCGGTCCGGAACCTCTTCGAGGAGGACCGGCCTCCGGCGGGATATCTCACGATCGACGAGATGGGAGCGGATCTTCCGCTCTACTACCCTCCGGCCGATCGGCGATTCGAGGTCGGCCTGCGCGTGGAAGGAGACGGGTTCAGCGGGTAGCGGGGGCCCGCCGGCGGGATTCCTTCTCCAGCTCGAGGAGCTGTTTCCAGATCGCCGCCCGCTCGACCTCTTCGAGGTGATCGACGAACAGCGTCCCGTTGAGGTGATCGATCTCGTGCTGGAGCACCCGTGCGAGCAGCTCGTCGAAGACCTCCTCCCGGCCCTCGCCCTTGCCGTCGGTGAACCGCAGGCGGATCCGCTTCGGACGGACGATCTCCGCGGTGATCCCCGGAACGCTCAAGCACCCTTCATCGAAGGTCCACTCGCCGCTCGCCTCGACGATCTCGGGATTGATGAAGATCTTCGGCGCCCCTTTCGGCGCCCGGTCTCCGACGTCGGCGACCAGCATGCGGATCGGGCGGCCGATCTGAACCGCGGCGAGTCCGATCCCCTCCTCGTGACGCATCGTCTCGAGCATGTCGAGCGCGAGCGACAGATGGGAATCGTCGACTTCGCGGATCGGTTCGCTCTTCGTTCGCAACACGGGATCTCCGTAGATCCGGACGGGAAGCAACGCCATCGACTCTCCTCCTGCGGCCAGCTCGACCCTACAGGTTAACATAGTTCGGGCCCCCGCCCCCTTCCGGCGGGACCCAGGTGATGATCTCGTACGGATCCATGATGTCGCAGGTCTTGCAGTGCACGCAGTTGGTGAAGTTGACCTGCAGCCGGATCCCGCCCGTGCCCTCGTCCGGAACCATCTCGTAGACCGACGCCGGACAGAAGTGCTGGCAGGGATTCCCGTACTCCTCTCGGCAGCGGGTCGCGCAGATGCTCGTGTCCGCCACGTGGAGATGGCTCGGCTGGTTCTCCTCGTGCGTCGTCTCCGAGGCGTAGACCTCGGTCAGCTTGTCGAAGGTGAGCTTCCCGTCGAAGGCGCGCTCCGGCGGGGCCGCCGGCCGGCCCGCGGCCCGCAGCTCTTCCAGCTTCATCATGTGCGTGTGGTCCGGCTGCAACGGGAGCTTCTCCTTCAACCCCCGGCCGCCCGTCGCGAGCACGAGCCCGGTATGGATCATCCCCTTCCAGAGCCCGCCGCTGAACCCCTGACGGAAGTTCCGCACCGACCGTAGCTCTGCGCCGACCCAGGACTCCTCCACCCGCTGCTCGTAACGCCCCAACCGCTCCCCCGACGGATCATCGGCTTCCAGCGCCTCGGCCGCCGTCTCCGCCGCGAGCATGCCGGTCTTGATCCCCAGGTGGATCCCCTTCAATCGCGCCGCGTTCAGGAAACCGGCGGTATCCCCGATCAGCAGGCAGCCGTCGGTCGCCGGGCGCGGAACCGAGAAGTACCCTCCCTCCGGAATCGTCTTCGCGCCGTAATTGAGCAGCTTGCCGCCGTCGAGAAGGCCGCGGAGCAGCGGATGACGCTTCCAGTCCTGCGTGAGCCCGTGGGGATCGTTGAACGGGTTGCGGGCGTCCAGGGCGACGACGAAGCCGAGCGAGAGGGCGCGGTCACGCATCCCGTAGACGAACCCGCCGCCGTACTGCTCGCTCGCGAGCGGCCAACCGAGGGTATGGATCACGCCGCCGACCGGGAGGCGCTCTTCCGGGACCTCCCACACCTCCTTGACGCCGGTCGCGTAGATCTGCGGATTGCGTCCCGCATCGAGCCCGAGCCGATTCACCAGCTCCTTGGTGAGGCTGCCGCGCGCCCCCTCGGCCAGGATCACGATCGGCGCCCGGATGTCGACCCCGGGCTCATAGCTCGCCTTCGGCTCCCCCTCCTTGTCGAGCCCGCGATCGCCGGTCCGCACACCGACCACACGATCGCCCTCGTAGAGCAGTTCCTGACCCGGGAAGCCCGGCAGAACGTCGATCCCCGCCTCCTCGACCTTCTCCGCCATCCACTTCGTCACCTTGTGGAGGCTGGCGACGTAGTTCCCGTGGTTCTTCAGCATCGGCGGCAGGAACGGAAAGCGGAGCTTCCCCCCTTCGGTCAGGAAGTAGAGGTCGTCTCCCGCCACCGGTCCCTCCACCGGGCACCCATGCGCGAGAAAATCGCCGAACAGCTCCTCGAGGCCCCGCGGGTCGATGACCGCCCCGGAGATCGCGTGCGCTCCGACGTACGAGGCCTTCTCGAGAAGGAGGATCGTGGCATCGGCCAGCTTCCCCTCCTCCTTGATCTGGGCGAGACGCATCGCACAGGCGAGACCGGCCGGGCCGGCGCCCACGATCACCAGATCGGCCTCCATCGTTTCGCGCGTCGCTTCGGTCACGTTCCACCTCCGGTTCCCGCCGCCGGCGGGTCCGTTCCCCGTCCGTGCAGCCGTCCGTTTCCCCGCACGGTCTTCTGGAGCCTCTCCGAGCGGATCGCCGTGCGGATCCGTTTCTCGAGGATCGACAGGAGCCGGATCCCGCGGGCGTTCTCCCCCGTCGTCTCCAGCAGGAGCTGTCGATCCGCCACCGGCAGCCGGAGCCGCTCGGCGACCCGGTAGCTCCAGCGCGGCCCACGCGGCGGAGGCTCCGGCGGGATCTCGCCGGTCACGGCCGCGTACCGGCGGTACCTCTCCTCGACCCGATCCTCGATCCCGTGGTCGCTCTCCTCCGGGCTCTCGTCGAGCGGAAGCACCTGCCCCTCGATGTACCCGTCCTCGTGCGACCGCACCTCGCCCAGGCGGAACCGGCGCCGCCCCCGCGCGAGGACGTCGAGACGACCGTCGGGATACAGCCGGATGACGTGCGCGATCCGCGCCTCGCAGCCGACCTCCGCCAGCGTCTCCTCCACGGACCGCACGATCCCGAACGGCTCCCTCCTCTCCATGCAGCGCGACGCCATCGCCCGGTAGCGGGGCTCGAAGATGTGCAGCGGCAGCTCCCCGCCCGGGAACAGGGCGACGTCGAGGGGGAACAGCGGAATCCAGTCCGGCGCCATCGCCAGGCTCAGCCCTCGCGCCGCAGGAGCTCCGCCACGGGCATCGCGGCGGCCTGTTCCGGTGGGGGGACGTCTTGTTCCTCCCAGATCGTCTCTTCCCCTCCCCCGATCGCGTCGAGGAACGAGCGCCCGAGCCGCTCGAAATCGGGCTTCGACCAGCCGATCAGGGAGCCGGCCACCCGCAGGTCGGCGTCGAGCCGGAAGAGCGTCGGCACCTCCGAGACCCCGTACGCTTGGAACGTCTCGTAGCCCTTCTCCTCCAGCAGGATCGGAAAGGTCAAGGTGTAGTCCTCGGCCAGCTCGAGGGTGTCCGGATGGGTGTCGAGGGAGATGCCGAGGATCTCCGACTCATGCTCGTGCGCGCGCCGGTGCAATCGCTCCACGAACGGCAAGAGGAGCCGGCAGGTGCCGACCTCGCGGCGGAAGAAGACCAGCAGGACGTTCCTCCTTCGGTCCGGCTCCCCCAGGATCCAGTAGGCGTTGTCGATCCCCCGGAGACGAAACCTCGGAGCCCGCTCTCCCGCCCCGAGCGGCATCAACCCGATTCCACCAGGAACCGCTCGGCGTCGAGCGCCGCCATGCAACCGCTGCCGGCCGCCGAGACGGCCTGCCGGTAGACGTGATCCTGAACGTCGCCCGCGGCGAAGACGCCGGGGACGTTGGTCCGGGTGCTCTTCCCCTCGGTCAGGATGTACCCGCTCGCATCCGTTTCGAGCTGGTCGGCGAACGGGGCGGTGTTCGGCACGTGGCCGATCGCCAGGAAGAGCCCCTCGACGGCGAGCGACGACTCCTTCCCGTCGGCGGTGTTGCGCAATCGCAGACCGCTGACCTTCTTCTGCTCGGGATCGAGGACCTCGGTCACCACCGTGTTCCACACGAAGTCGATCTTCGGGTTCTCCATCGCCCGTTGCTGCATCGCTTTCGATGCGCGCAGCTCGTCCCGCCGGTGGATCACCGACACCTTCGAGGCGAACTTCGTCAAGAAGGTCGCCTCCTCCATGGCGGTGTCCCCTCCCCCGACGACGGCGATCTCCTTGTCGCGGAAGAAGAACCCGTCGCACGTGGCGCACGCGCTGACCCCGTGCCCCATCAACGCCTGCTCGGAAGGAAGACCGAGCCACCGCGCCGACGCGCCGGTGGCGATGATCAGCGCGTCGCAGGTCACCTCGTTCGCATCGAGCTTGAGCCTGAACGGCTTGGCCCTGAGGTCGGCCTCGCTGACCTGGCCGTTGATGACCTGTGCCCCGAACCGCTCCGCCTGCTGGCGGAAACGCTGCATCAGCTCCGGGCCCTGGATCCCCTCCGGGAAACCCGGGTAGTTCTCCACGTCGGTCGTGATCATCAACTGCCCACCCGGCTGGGTGCCGTCGACGATGACCGGCTCGAGGTCGGCGCGGGCGGCGTAGAGCGCGGCGGTCAGCCCGGCGGGACCGGTCCCGAGGATCAAGAGACGATGATGGTTGGCTTGCGGCTGGTTCATCGACGGCACCTCACTTCTTCCAGTTGCGAAGCAGATCCACGATCAGGCGAACGCCGTACCCCGTCGGTCCCTTGGGGAGGTGCGGGCGGTCGCGGTCCCACCATGCGGTCCCGGCGATGTCGACGTGGGCCCAGGGGATCCCGTCGACGAAGTTGCTCAGGAACGCTCCTCCGACGATCGTTCCGGCCCCCGCCGAACCGTCTCCGATGTTTTTCAGGTCGGCGAAGTCGGTTTTCAGATGGTCGTTCATCTCTTCCCAGAGCGGGAGCCGCCAGATCCGGTCCCCGCTTCGCTCCGCGGCTTCCACGAGGTCGGCGGCGAGCTCGTCGTCCGTGCTCACGAGACCGGCTCCGTAGTGTCCCAGGGCGACGATCACCGCTCCGGTGAGCGTGGCCATGTCCACGATCGCGTCCGGCTTGTGCTTGCGGGCGACGTAGGAGAGGGCGTCGGCGAGGATCAACCGCCCTTCGGCGTCGCAGTTGAGCACCTCGATCGTCTTGCCCGAATAGCTCTTGAGAACGTCCCCCGGCTTGTAGGCGCTCGCGCCGGACAGGTTCTCCGAGGCGGGAACCGCCGCGATGACGTTGACCGGGATCTCGAGATCGCGGACCGCCGACATCACTCCCAGAACGGCCGCCCCGCCGCACATGTCGTACTTCATCTCATCCATCTTGGCCGCCGGCTTGATCGAGATTCCCCCGCTGTCGAACGTCAGCCCCTTGCCGACGAGCGCGACCGTCGGAGCGCTCCGGTCGCCGCAATCGTACTCGAGGAGGATCAGGTACGGCGGTTGGTCCGATCCCTGGGACACCGCCAGCAGCGCCCCCATCCCCAGCTTCTCCATCCGGGCCCGGTCCAGAACGGTGGCCTTCAGGCGTTGCTCCTTCGCGATCCTTCTCGCCTCGGAGGCGAGGAAGGACGGCGTGGCGTGGTTGCCCGGATGCGCGGCCAGCGTCCGCGTGTAGTTCGTCGCCTCCGCGATCCGGACGCCCCGCTGGAGACCCGGCTTCGCTTCGGCCAGGATCTTCCGGTCGGGCACGAGGACGTCGATCTTCTTCAGCAGCTTTCGGTCCTTCGCCCCCTCGGTGTGGTACTCCACGTAGCGGTAGGTGCCGAGGATCGCTCCCTCGGCGAACGCCTGGGCCGCCTCGTCGGCGGAAACGGGGCTTCCCTGTCCGAAGAGGAGGGCGGTCGCCTGGGCGAACCCCGCGTCCCGGCACTTCCGGGCGGCCGCGGCGGCGCAGACCCGGATCCGTTCCGCGTCCAGCGCGTCCCGCGCGCCCAGTCCGACCAGGAGGATCCGCTTCGCCTTTCCGCGCGTGGCGAGCAGGAGGAGGGTCTCCCCCTTCTCCCCCTTGAAGTCTCCGTCGCGAACGGCGGCGCCGAGAAGACCGCCGGATCCCCGGTCGAGCTTCGCCAGCGGCCCCTCGACCTTCGGCTTCTCGTACAGGCCGACGATTGCGACCTTCGATTCGACCTCGGTGAGATCTCCGGCGCTGATCTTCATCCTCTGGACCGATTCGTGCGACATCCCGCCCTCCTCCTTCTTCTCCCGTCGCGATCCGCGCGCCCGGACCGCCTCCCCCGCGGAAGCGCCGAACCGACGAACGATCCTGCTGGGCCTGCCGGCGGGGAATCCCGCGGGAAGGTCCGGACGGACCCGTTGCCGTAACCTAAGGATTGGCTACGGATAACAAAGCATGTTAGGAACGCCCGTGGGGAGCTGTCAACGACGAAGGGGCCTATCCGGCCGCGCGCCGAGGGCCTGTCCGTTCCTCGACCGGCTGAACGGGAAGGCGGATCCAGCGGGAGAGGATCCGCTCGAGGTCGGACCGCTCGATCGGCTTGGCGAGGAAGTCGATGCACCCCGCCTCGTGGCACCGCGACTGGTCCTCCGGGCTGGTGAGCGCGGTCATGGCGACGATCGGCAGATGTTCCCGGCCGGTGGCGCGGAGCAGGTCCCGGGTGACGGTGCAGCCGTCGAGATCCGGCAGCGCGACATCCATCAGCACCAGCGCCGGCTCCGCAGCCCGCACCTGACGGATCGCTTCCTCGCCGCTGGAGGCGGACCGGTGCGGAATGCCCAGGGATTCGAGCATCCGCGAGACGACGTTCACCGTGTCCGGATCGTCGTCGACCACGAGGACCGGCCGGCTCGCGGAGAGGGCGGAGGACCGTCCCCCCTCCACGATCTGCAGCGGGTTGTCC
>WJJW01000154.1 GCA_014729455.1 Candidatus Eiseniibacteriota bacterium | reverse complement strand
GGCCGGAGCGATCCGAGCCGCAAGGAGGTGTCCGATGAGCCCGATCCCGATCCTCTTCGTCGTCGTTCTCGTCCAGGTGGTCCTGTTCCAGTTCGTCTCGGTCCGCCTGGCCCGCGCACTGCCGGATCAGATCGTCGGCGTCGACCGGCTCGCCGACGAGGACCGGAGCCGGATCCGCGTCTTTCGCGCCTCGGCCGGCCGGGGACGCTTCCTCCTCGGCGGCGTGCTGGCCGTGGTCCTCGTCCTGGCCGCGCTCGTGCTCCCGCTCGATTACGGAACGCGCAAGGTCGCCATCGCCGCCGTCTCGATCGTCTCGAGCCTCGCTCTCGGCATCGGGATGATCCTCGACCGCCGCCGTTTCGCACGGATCACCGAGCAGCTTCCCGCGCCGGAGCACCGTTTCGCGAGCCTCCGGCCGCGCCGGCTCACCGACTACGTCCCCGCACCGGCTGAACTCCTCCCGGTCGCGATCATCGGCGTCACGATCCTCTGGACGTTCCGGACGATGGAAGAGATCGTCGTCCCCGGAACGGGCGAGACGGTCTCCCTCGCGAGCGTGAAGACCTGGGTCCTCCCGGCCGTGCAAGTGCTCCTCTACGGATTCCTCACCTTCCTCGCCGCTTCCCGGTCCGCCCTCTCGGGGTCCTTCGCGTCCGCCGCCCGCGCGTACACCGATCGACCGGCCGAGGCGCTCGAACGCGACGAGAGGCAGCGAGGCCGGGAAATCCGGTACTTCTTCTGGTCGAAGTCGGGCGTCGTCCTCCTGCTCGGCTTCCTCCAGATCCGCCGGATCGCCCTTCTGAAGGGAAGCGACACCGCTCCGGAGCTGGGGACCGCGATCTGGATCCTGGTCCTGATCCTCTTCGCCCTGTTTCTCAGCTATCTCCTCCGGATCCCGGGAGCGCGCCGGGAAGCGGCTTCCCGCAGGCAGGAGGCGCGCTGAAGCCGCCGGAATCGTCGAAAGATCCGGGCGCGGCCGGCCGATCCCTGTACGATGGGACCCCGGCCGCGCGGGGGTCACGAGAGACGAAAGGAGCGGTCCATGCCGGAGAGACGGTTCGATCTGGGCGAGCGAGAGATCCCGAGGAAGTGGTTCAATTTGATGCCGGAGATGGCGGAGAAACCGCCGCCGCCTCTGCATCCGGGGACCGGCGAGCCGATCGGACCCGACGCGCTGGCGCCGATCTTCCCGATGGCGCTGATCGAGCAGGAGGTCTCCACCGAGGCCTGGATCCCGATCCCCGAGGAGATCCTCGACATCTACCGCCTCTGGCGGCCGACGCCGCTCTTCCGCGCCGACCGCCTCGAGAAAGCGCTCGGGACCCCGGCGCGGATCTACTACAAGTACGAAGGGGTCAGCCCGGCCGGCAGCCACAAGCCGAACACCGCCGTCGCCCAGGCGTTCTACAACGCGAAGGAGGGCGTCAAGCGGCTCGCGACCGAGACCGGCGCCGGCCAGTGGGGCTCGGCCCTCGCCTTCGCCTGCAACCAGCTCGGCCTCGAGTGCAAGGTCTACATGGTCCGCGTCTCCTACGACCAGAAGCCGTACCGGCGATCGATGATGCAGACCTGGGGGGCGAGCGTGATCCCGAGCCCGTCGAACGAGACCGAGTCGGGCAAGAAGATCCTCGCGCGGGATCCCGACAGCGCCGGCAGCCTGGGGATCGCGATCAGCGAGGCGGTCGAGGACGCGGCGAAGCGCGACGACACGAAGTACTCGCTCGGCAGCGTCCTGAACCACGTCCTGCTCCACCAGACGGTGATCGGCCTGGAGGCGAAGAAGGCGTTCGAGCGAATCGGCGACGCCCCGGACGTCGTCGTCGGCTGCACCGGCGGCGGCAGCAACTTCGCGGGGATCGCATTCCCCTACCTGGCCGACAAGATCCACGGCGGGAAGATCCGGATCGTCGCCGTCGAGCCGGCCGCCTGCCCGACCCTGACCCGGGGGGAGTTCCGGTACGACTTCGGCGACACGGCGCAGATGACGCCGCTGTTGCCGATGTACACGCTCGGCCACGACTTCATTCCGCCCTCGATCCACTCGGGCGGGCTGCGGTACCACGGGATGGCTCCCCTGGTGAGCCAGCTCGTCAAGAGCGGGCTCGTCGAGCCGACCAGCTACATGCAGACCGAGTGCTTCGACGCCGGGATCCTCTTCGCGCGGACCGAGGGGATCCTGCCTGCGCCGGAAGCGACCCACGCGGTCAAGGGAGCGATCGCCGAGGCGGAGCGCTGCAAGCAGGAAGGCAAGGCGGAGACGATCCTGTTCAATCTCTGCGGCCACGGCCATCTCGACCTGGCCGCGTACGACGCCTACTTCTCCGGCAAGCTCGAGGACTTCGCGCTCCCGCAATCGGCGATCGACGAGGCGATGGGCAAGATCGACGCCCTGCCGCGGATCGGCTGATCGCTCGTTTCGTAGAGGAGCGGCGGGGACGGCCCGATCGGGCTTTCCCCGCCGCTCTGCTGAAGTCGCGCGCTACTGGTAGAGGCAGAGGATGATGTTCTCTTCCTCGTCGTACCAGTCGTCTTCGCAAAGAGACTCGGCGCTCGCCTCGATGTCCCACTCGCCGGCCAGGAGCGCTCCGCTGACCCAGTAATAGGTGTGGTCGTCGTCGGGCGATTGCTCCTGGGGTGTCACGGTCACGCGGGCTTGGTCTCCGTTCTGGAGTCCGGTGAACGTGATGGCGACGTAGCCTTCCGAGTCGGTGTAGTCCGTATCCGAGTCGATCACGCCCTGCTCCGGCCGGTAGATGTCGACCTCGACCTTGGCGCTGTCGAGCCAGCTCGAGTAGGAGCAGGGCCGGATCTTGAGCTTCAACGTACCGGTGTCCGCGGAGGCGGTCGGGACGGCGGCGAGAAGCGCCCCGATCAGTACGGTCGCCAGAGCCGCAGCACCGAGAATCACGCGAGTTCGTGTCATGCCGTCACGCATCGTTTCCTCCTTCCTCTGCTTCCATTCGGGCTCCCAGCCGGAGCCCGTCGTTGCGAAGTCCCCGAGCCTGGATCTCGCCGGCGAGCTCGATCGACCGCTCGAGAACCTCGCGCCCCTCGGCCACGCGGCCACGCCTCCAGAGCGCCTCCGCGAGGACGAGAAGAGCGCGTCCGCGATGGTACCCCGCTCCCACGTCGGGCAGGATCCGCAGCTCCTGCTCCAGGAGATCGACGGGATCCGCGGGGAGCCCGTCGCCCTCCATCGAGATGGGATCTCCGACCATCAGCAGGATCGCCAGATGATGGAGATACCGCGCCTTGCTCGTGCGTCGCTGCCCGCGCATAGCGGTCTCCCGCCACTCCCGTAGGATCGAGACCGCCTCGTCGGGTCGGCTCTCGAGCTGCGCCAGGAGCGCCCGCATGCGCGCCGCCGCGCCCCGTGCGTCCGGGTCGTCCCCGGGACGTTCGGCCCGGAAGAGATCGACCCGGTTCAGGATCGGGTCCTTCGGGGCCCCGTCAAGGAAGATGTCCAGCGATTGCAGAAGCGCCTCCCACTGCAGCGCGGCCGGTGCGCCTTCTCCGGCCTCCTCGATGGAGCGGAGGGTCTCCTCGAGCGCCCGACTCGGATTGCCGGCGAAGAGCTGGCAGAATCCCAGGAGCATCCGCAGCGGGATCAGGCGGTGCGGCGCCAACCGAACCATCGGGGAGTCGAGGAGGGGGCCGGCCTCCCGGATCGCCAGCTCGACCTGGTCGAGATTGGCGCGGCACCAGGCGCGGCGGATCTGGAGATTCAGAACGCGCGCTCCGCTCACCCGTCTCGGGTCGAGCTGGAGTCCCTGGATCGCGTACGTCTCCGCCCAT
>WJJW01000153.1 GCA_014729455.1 Candidatus Eiseniibacteriota bacterium | reverse complement strand
GTCGCCGGCGGGCACGCTCGCCACCTTGATCGACTCGGCGTACTTCTTCGTGTCGATCGTGGCGACCAGGACGGGGCTTCCGGGATCGGAGACGTCGATCACGACGAGGCCGGCCTCTCCGCCGGCGACGTACGCGAAGTCGCCGAGGACCGCCACGTCCTCCGGCGAACTCTCCAGAGGGACTCGTGCGGAGATCTGCCAGGGAGAGTGGGGAGGCTCGTAGAGATCCTGCTGGCCGCATCCACAGAGCGTGGCGATCCCCGCGGCGAAGACCGCCGCCGCAACACTCCACCGAATTCCCATCGTGCCCTTCCGCATATCGATTCGCTCCTGTCTGGATCTCCGCCGTCCGGCTCCCGCCGGGTGCTAGAACGAGTACCGCAGCTCGACCCAGGCGCGGTTGTTCTCGTAGTCCTTGTCCTCGGCGTCCTCCCCCTCGAACGTGCCCGGCAGGGAGCTGGTCCTCTGGGCGTACCGGTACCCCAGCTCGAACGAATAGGAGTCGAACAGGGTCTCTGACCCGGAGGTCAGCTCGAGGTAGTAGACGTCGTCCTGGCGGCCGCTGTGGAGGGGATCCTCCCAGACCGGCCGCTTGTTGGTGAAGTAGTAGCCCATGTACTGGCCCTTGATCTCGAACTCCTTGAACGGCCACAGGCCGTCCGGACGGTGGCGGATCCTCAGCTCGTAGAGATCGCGCTCATACGATCCATCCCCATCGTCGGAGGTTTCGCGGGTCTCGCCGACCGTGTCGATCGCCCGCGAGGTGGCGTCGCTGTACTGGTACTTCGCGCGGATCCGCCAGTCGTCCCAGTTGTTCCACGTCACCTGGAAGCTTCCGTTCCACTCCTTGTTGTCGTTCTCCATGAACGGACGGTTGTAGAAGCGGAGGACCCGCTCCCCCTCGAACCAGAAGTCGTAGTTGCCCCACATCCGCTTCGAGTACCCGAGGGCGATCCCGTGGCGGACCCCCTTGAACCCCTTCCACTCCAGCGGCGTCGTGGCGCGCGACTGGAACGGCTCCCGGTCGCTGAGCGCCTTGATGTAGGACGGGGGGGAGAAGCTGTAGCTCGCCTCGAGGTAGTCGCGCCGGGCGGTGTACTGGCGCAGCCGGAAGAGCCACAGATCGTTGTTCTTGATGGAGTTCTGCGTGTACTGCCAGGTGATGTAGCCGAAGTAGAGCCGGGTCTCCCGCGCGGCGAGGCGATTGGAGTCGAACCGGAGGAAGAGCCGCGGGCTCAAGATCAGGTCATCGTGCGTCTCGACCTCGAACTTCTCCGGGGGATCGTTGCGCCGGAAGTCCTCGATCCAGTTGCCGGGGTAGCGGAGGATGTTGTCGTCGTAGATCGCCTGGAAGGCGAAGCTGCCCGAGACCTCGACGAGCGGAGGGCCCTCGTCCTCGTCCCCGTCGCTCGAGGCGAAGAGCGGGCGCGGCGCGTCCCACCGGGGCTGCGGCAGCGAGAGCCTCCCCCCCGCGATTCCGGCTTCTGCGATGAACGAACCGAGGACGACGGCGGCCAGAACCGCCACGACGATCGAGATCCTCATGAAATGCGGATTCCTCAAGCAGAGCGGAACCTCACCGGGTCCCGGAAGATGCCTCCCCCACGATCAGGCAGCCCCTCCCCACCAGCGGGGACGTACCAGAGTTGAGGATACTATATCGCCCCGCCCGCGCCAAACGATCCCCGGAACGGGGACCGGTGCGCCGGCCGGGTCCTTGCGGGGCACGGGACCGACGTGGCAGAATCGCCCGGGCGTCGTCATCTCGGCGGGGCCGCGGGGTGGCCGACTCGATGAAGGGGAGGGTTCGTGAGCGGGGGGGAGCGGTTTCATTTCATCGACCGGTTCCGCGGACTGGTCGGGATCATGATGGCCCTCGGCCACAGCTCCTACTACTTCAACTCCGTCTGGCTGATCCTCGACCCCCTGGATCCCTTCTTCGGCAGCATCGGGCAGTTCGCCCTGCGGTACATGGGGTACCTCTGCGCCCCCGGGTTCCTGATGATGAACGGGGCGATGACCTGGTTCTCCTACCAGCGTAGGACGGCCGCGGGGCACGCGCCGTGGCGGGCGCGGTGGCACCTGATCCAGCGCGGGCTGTTCCTGGTGCTGGTCCAGATCACCTGGGTGAACTCCTCCTGGGGCGGGTTCACCCGGCTCCGGCTGAACCACATCGGGATCATCGCGTGCATCGGTCTTTCGATGTGCCTCCTGGCGTTTCTCGTCCACACGAGCTGGCGGGTGCGGCTCGGGGTCGGGCTGCTCGCCTTCGTCGCCCACGCCTACTTGCTGCGGATCCCCTACGATCCGCACAACCCCTGGATGGCGATCCCGATGCAGACCTTCATCGACGCGGGCCACTTCAACAAGTACCCGGTGCTGCCCTGGTTCGGCCTGGCCGTGATGGGATCGGTGATGGCGACCGCGTGGATCGACCTCTGGAAGACGCCGAAGCAGCGGATCCTCGGCAGCATCCTGGTCGCGATCCCGGCGTTCGGAGCGGCGACGCTGATCCGGATGGGCCGCGGCTTCGGCAACATCGAGCCGTTCTCCTACGTGGGTCACTGGTCGTTCTTCCTGGATCAGAAGTACCCGCCGAGCCTCTACCACAACCTGTGGTTCTTCGGCGCGGTCGTGCTGGCGATGGCGGCGATCATGATCCTCGGGAGGGTCCTGCCGTTCCTGGTCTCGTGGCTCGGCCGGATCGGCAAGGTCCCGCTCTTCTTCTACGGCGTCCACATCGCGCTCCTGGGGATCTTCTCGAAGCGTCTCGACCTGTACTACCGGGAGGGAGAGGTGCTCGCCTCGTTGATCGGCTGGGTGATCCTGCTGGCGGTGATGTACCCGCTGGCGATCTGGTTCGGGCGCGTGAAGCGGCGGAGCAAGAACTACCTGATCCGGCTGATCTGAGGGGAACGGCACCCCGGCGCGTCCCCTCTCGACACCCGTCGCTTCTCGGGTACCATCGGAAATCGATATGCACGGCGGACCGACCCTCGAGAACATCGTCCTCCTCCTCGCCCTCTCGGTCGGGGTGGTCACCGTGTTCAGCCGTCTCCGGGTCCCGACCATCGTCGGCTTCATCGTCGTCGGCCTGCTCGCCGGGCCGTCCGGCTTCGGCCTGATCGCCAGCGTCGAGGAGGTCGAGGGGCTCGCCGAGCTCGGCGTCGTCCTCCTCCTCTTCTCGATCGGCCTCGAGTTCTCGATCAGCCGGATCCGCCGGATCTGGAAGCTGCTCCTCGAAGGAGGCCTCCCCTACGTCATCCTCGCCGGGCTCGCAAGCTTCGGCATCGCCCGCCTCGTCGGGCTCCGCCTCGAGGGATCGGTTTTCGCCGGCTTCTGGGTCGCGCTCTCCTCGACGGCGATCGTCCTGAAGACCCTCGCCTCGCGCGGCGAGATCGACAGTCCGCACGGCCGGCTGATCCTGGCGATCCTGCTCTTCCAGGACTTCTGCATCATCCCGATGATGCTCCTCCTGCCGCTGCTCTCCAACGTCCCGCAGGAGATCGACGGAAGCGTGACCGCCGTCCTGGTCCAGTCGGGTTTGATCGTCGCCGCGGTGCTGGTCGTCTCCCGCTACGTGGTCCCGCCGCTGCTCGCCTACGTCGCCCGGACGCGCAACCGCGAGCTGTTCCTCCTGATGATCCTGCTCGTCTGCCTCGGCGCGGCCGCGGCCGGCGGCCGGCTCGGCCTCTCCGGCGCGCTCGGCGCGTTCCTCGGCGGGCTGCTCCTCTCGAAGAGCGAGTACGGGATGCAGGCGCTCTCGGACATCCTCCCGTTCCGCGACATCTTCAACAGCATCTTCTTCATGTCGATCGGGATGCTCCTCAACCTGCGCTACTTCCTGGACCACGCCTTCGAGGTGAGCCTGATCGGCGTCGGGATCCTGCTCGGGAAGACCGCGCTCGGATACCTGATCACGCGGATGATCGGGTTCCCCGGCCGCGTCGCCGCGCTCACCGGGATCGCGCTCGCCCAGGTCGGCGAGTTCTCGTTCGTCCTCGCGCGGACCGGTCGCGAGCTCGAGCTGATGCCGGTCGGCGCGTTCCAGACGCTCCTCGCCGCATCGATCTTCACGATGATCGCCACGCCGATCCTCATCTCCACCTCGCCGAGCATGGCGCGCCGCGTCGAGAGGATCGAAGGGTGGCCGGCGTTCGCCGCGCGGCGGATCCGCCGGCGTCCCGCCGACGAGGGCGCGCCCGCCTCGGAACGGCTGCGCGACCACGTCGTCGTCGTCGGCTACGGGTTGAACGGCCGGAACCTCGCCCGGCTACTCGCGGTGCAGAAGATCCCGTACGTCGTGCTCGATCTGAACGCCGAGACGGTCCGGCAGGCGCGCCGCGCGGGCGAGCCGATCCTCTTCGGGGACATCACCAGCCCGAGCGTCGCGCACCACATCGGGCTCGAGCGGGCGCGGATCCTGGTGGTCTGCATCTCCGACGCGGAGGCGACCCGGAGGGCGGTCCGGATGGCACGCGATCTCGCGAGAGGCCTGTTCATCCTCGTCCGGACCCGCTACGTCGCCGAGGTCGACGATCTCTACGCTCTCGGCGCCGATACCGTCGTTCCCGAGGAGTTCGAGACGTCGATCGAGATCGGCGCGCGCACGCTCGCGCGCTACGGGATGCCGATCGAGCAGATCCGTGAGCAGCTCGAGGAGGTCCGCGCGGATCGCTACCGCGCCCTGCGGCCGGAAAGCACCGCGCAGGACCAGGTCTTCCGCGAGATCCGCTCGCGGGTGGCCAGCGAGTCGTTCACCCTCCCGGCGGGTTCGCCGATCGCCGGGACGTCCGTCCTCGAGCTGGACCTGCGGGGCCGGACCGGCGCGACGATCCTCGCCGTCGTCCGGAAGGGGGAGACGATCGCCAACCCGAACCCGTCCCTGGTGCTGCGGGAGACCGACTGCCTCGTCCTGATCGGATCGGACGACCAGGTGGAAGCGGCGCGCGCGATCCTGACCGGCGAGATCACGATCGAGGAGCAGGCCGCCGCCCCGGCTCCGCCGCGCGCCCCCGAGGCGTAGAGAAGGGGCCCGGTCTTTCGACCGAGCCCCTCTTCACGAACCGGCGGCGGCTGGAGACTCCGGCGAGTACGTCTCGGCGCCGCGCCGTCGCTCTATCGACCGACGTCGCTCTACCGGAACAGCGAGCGAACCTTGCCCCAGCTGCTTTCCTCGACCGGAACCGCGGAGGTCCCGTAGAAGCGCGC
>WJJW01000152.1 GCA_014729455.1 Candidatus Eiseniibacteriota bacterium | reverse complement strand
GGCTTCATTGGCGGTCGGCGAGCCGGAGACCTCGTTGCTGGCGGTCGCGAAGCCGAGCGGATCGACCAGCTCGACGACGTAGTAGTAGATGCGGCTGGGCGAGAGGCCGGAGTCGGTGGCGCGCGTGTCCGAGACGTCGGTCGTTTCGTGGACGAGGCGCCGGCTGGCCGAGCTGTCGACCCCCGGCTCGTCCCCGCGGTAGAGGCGGTAGCGAGCGAACGCGGCCTCCTCGGGAGCGCGCGACCACGTGAGGGTGATCTCCTGCGGGCTGGAGCTGGCCGGCGAATCCAGCTCCAGACTCGGTGGGGGCGCATGGACCGTCAGCGCCCGTTCGGCGGCCCGCTCCGGTGCGGCGTTGCCGGCCTCGTCGACGAAGTGGCCGATCATCTCCGCGCCGAGGAACTGGCGGGAAGCCTCGGCGACGTAGGCCAGGGCGTAGATCCCGTCTCCGGAGACCGCATCCGGATCGGAGCCGTCGTCGCGGAGCGCTCTCCGCGGTCCTCCCCGTCCGATCTCCACCTCCGCGGCCCCCCCGCTCTCCCCCGTCTCCATCGTGAAGACGATCCGGTCGCCCGGCGAACGCTCCCTCTCCCCGTCGAACCCGAACGAGAGGATCTCCGCGCGGGTGTCGAGCCGGATCTCGTCCGAGACGACTGCGGAGCGATTGCCCAGCGCGTCGACGAATCGGGCGTGGACGCTCTTGGCGCCGTCCCCTCCCTCGAGCGTCCACGAGAGGACCGTCTGGAAGTCGCGCGTGACCCCCTCGGAGAGGGTGGGATCGGATCCGATCGTGACCGCCCGTGTCCCCTCCGGAGCCGCGAGGTCCAGCCGGACCGTCCGGTTCCGCGTCACGATCCGCCCCTCCTCGAGCGCGATCGAGAAGAGGCCGGGCGTGCCGCCGACCTCGATCGACCGTTCGCCTTCCAGTCCCCCGAGCAGGACCGCGCTCACCGAGATCTGGTTCGCTTGTCCATTGGGGATTCCGGCGATCGTCTTCGGACTGCCGGACGAGGAGTCGACCAGCGTCGGAACCGAAGCCGGTGGAACGCGGCGGTAGATCCGGTACGTCCGGACTTCTTCCACCCGGCCCGAATCCGACAGCGACCACGACACGATGATCTCTCGATTAAAGGTCCGGAGCTCGATGTTCGTCGGCACGGGGGGAACCGCTCCCCCGCCGGCCGGATCCCGGGGATCGATCAGGGGCCCGAGATCGTGATCGTTCGAGCAGCCCGGCGGTCCGGCGGCCAGGGCGGCGAGGATCAGGAGCGCGAAGCGGATCATGCGACGAATCGGTCTCGGCATCATCGGGAATTCCCTCCCCGGCCGCCGAGGGACAGCGAGAGTCGGATCTCGCCGACCGGCGACGGTTCGAGAGCCAGCGACGGACCGTTCTCTCCGAACCGGGACAGCACGAACCGTCCCCGGGACGGTTCCGGGAAGAAGAACAGAGCGTCGACCAGTGAAATCAGGTAGATCCCGCCGACTGCGTACAGCACGACCTGGCGGCGGTCGTAGGCGTCGTCGGCCTTTCCCTCGGCCCGTTGCATCTCCCCGCGGAGTGCCTCGACGTCCTCCACCGATCCGGAATCGAACGCGGACAGGTACGCGCCGCGCGCGTCCCGGTAGTCGTCGACCCGATCCTGGTACGCCGCGTCGGCCCACCAGAGACCACCCCCCAGGGCTGCGGCCGAAAAGAAGAAGAGAGCGCCCTTTCCGGAGCTTCCCGCGTACTGCTGCCCCCAACCCGGGACCAGCAGGGACCGGAGCCCCGCCTCCCAGGCGGACTTCGGAGAGAGCCGGATCTGCAACTCACGGCTCTCCCCCTCGACGAGGTGGATCGTCCTCTCCCAGTGCTCGTAACCATCTAGTTGAGCAATGACTTTGTACGATCCTCTCAAGTTTCGGTTGAGGTCCCAGGGGGCGATTCCGGTCCAGCGGTGTTCCCCCTCCAGGATCACCAGCGCCCCGGGCGGATCCGACCGGAGCCGCAAGGTACCGGCGGTCATCGGTGGATCGATCCCCTCCTGGGCGTGGACCGGGGGCACGAGGCCCGTCGCGACGGAGACTCCCGCCAGAGCCAGGACCGCGCCGAGCCTCTTCCAACCGGAACGTTGCCGTCCCCCGTGCCGCTTCCTCCGACCTTCCCTGGTCGCATCCATACAGCCTCCTCCGTTCACGGGGCGTCCTCGCCGGTCTCCCCCCGCGCGCTCTCCCCCCAATAGTCGGCTTTCGCCGGCGGGTCCTTCGCCCCGAGCACCACCCGAACCGTCCCCGCCAGAATGCGCAGGTCGGCCGCGAGCGACAGCCTCTCGAGGTAGGCGACGTCCAGCCGGATCCGCTCCTCCCACGTCAGGGACTTGCGCCCCCGGATCTGGGCCAGGCCGGTCATGCCGGGACGGAGCCGCAGCCGCTGGCGCTGGAACGCGTCGTACTGCCGGACCTGCGACGCCACCGTCGGACGCGGCCCCACGAGGCTCATCTCCCCCCGCACGACGTTGAGGAGCTGGGGCAGCTCGTCGAGGCTCGTCGCCCGCAGGATCCGCCCGACCCGCGTCACCCGTGGATCATCCTGCTGGACGAGAAGCCCGGTGCCGAGCCGTTCCGCGTTCGGGACCATCGTCCGGAGCTTCCAGACCCGGAACGGACGACCGAGCAGACCGATCCGCTCCTGCCGGAAGAACACGGATCCCCTCCCCTCCAGCCGGATCGCGACCGAGCAGAGAAGCAGGAGGGGCACGCAGGCGAGGAGTCCGAGCGTCGCGCCGACCCGGTCGAGGGCCGGCTTGCCGACCCGGGCGTAGAATCCCGTCGCAGGCTCGGTGGGAAGCGGTCCCAGCCCGAGATCGTCCACTCGCGAACGCACCGCGCTCACGCGTCCCCGTCCAGCGCCCGCTCCACCGCGGGTGCGGATTCCTGGATCGCCCGGATCGTCTCGATCACACGGTCGGTCTCCTCGTCTCTCTGGTGGCTGGTCAAGGGGAGACACAGGACACGGGCGCAGACTCGATCGGTGTTCGGCAGATCTGCTTGCAACCCTTCCATCTCGGGAAGGTGGGATTGGCGATGCAAGGGGGGATGGAAGTAGATCCGCGACTGGATCCGGTCCGCCTCCAGCGCCCGCTTGAGCTGCCGGTTGGTCAGGCCGAACGGCTCCGGCTCGACCAGGATCGCGAAGTAGTTGTGGGTCGATCGGCAGTCCGGCGCGATCTTCTGGAACCCGATCCCGGGAATCTCGTGCAGGCCCTCCCGGTATCGCTCCACGATCCGCTCGCGGGCCGCGACGTGCTCTTCGGTCCGCTCGATGCTGAGGAACCCGAGCAGCGCATGCAGCTCGCTCTGCCGGGCGTTGAGCCCGATCGTGACGCAGTCGTAGTCTCCGGGATTGCCGTAGTTGCGCGCCACGCGCAAGGCGGCGGCCAGATCCCGATTGCGGGTCGCGACGAGGCCCCCCTCCCCCGAAACGGTGACCTTCGTCGGCGCGAGGCTGAACACCTCCGCGTCTCCGAAACCGCCCGCGTGGCGGTCCCCGAGCCGCGACCCCAGAGCATGCGCCGCATCGCTGAAGGATCGCAGGTTCCGCGACTCCAGCAGCGGCTCCAAACGGCCCCAGTCGGGCGCGTTGCCGAAGATGTAGACCGGCACCAGCGCCGAAACCGTCTCGTCGAGCCGCCGCGCGACGTCGTCCGGATCGAGGTTGAACGTCTCGGGGTCGCAGTCGACGAGACGCGGTGCGAGCCCGTTCCACAGCAGGATGTGCAGGGTCGCCGGGAAGGTGAAGGCGGGCAGCAGAACGGTGCCGCGGATCCCCAGCAGCTTCGCCACGAGGATCAAGCCGGAGGTCGCGCTCGAGAGAGCGACCACCTCCGGCACCCCGAGCCGTTCGGCCGCGGTCCGTTCCAGCCGCTCCACCCACTTGCCGTTGGTGATCTGACGGCTGGCGAAGACCTCCCGGAGCTCCGTGGCGTAGCGCTCGAAGTCGGGAAGGGTCGGCTGGCTGATCGGAACGACCGTCTCCGGGATCGGACCACCGAGAATCGCCGGCTTCTTCATGAGGTGTGTTCCTTCTCTGCCGGTCTGGTGAACCGCTCCTCCAAGGCCACGCAGCCCGAGAGGAGCCCGAAGAAGCCGGCGAGGCTGAAGTCGTAGAACCGTTGTCCGAAGAGATTGAGGATCAACAGACAGGCCAGCATCCCGTGGTAGGCCCGTCCCAGAATCAGGCTCCGTCCTCCTCGGGCGATCAAGACCGATCCGAGCTTCCAGGCTCTCCAGAGCATCCAGAGAAGGAAACCTAGACCGATCAGCCCCATCTCCACCGCCGTTTCGAGATACAGATTGTGCCCGGCCTTCCGCCGGCCGAGGTGCTCCCGGACCGCATCCTGCAGGTTTCCGTATCCGACCCCCGCGATCAAGTGGAGAGGGTGGTCGGTCAGAACCTGGATCTGGGCCTCCCAGACGCTCAGCCGCCCTCCGGTCTTGTCGTCCAGCGACTCCTCCCCTTCCGTCGCCGCCTCGACGGTGTAGAGGAAGCGGTCCCGGACGAAATCGGGGGCCCAGAAGATCGCGCTGCCGAGAAACGCGACCAGCATCACGGTGCCGAGCACGCTCGTGCGCAACGCCTGGGGAAGAGCGGCCAGCAGGAAGCCGACATAGGCCCCCCGGGAGTTCGGTAGCACGAGGCCGACCGCCAGGAGCAGGCTCGCCACGGTGGTTCCAATCTTCCGGATCCCCCGGTAGGCGGGGATCATCACGAACGCGAAGACCGCCGCCATCGCGAGCAGCGCCGCCATCCGGTTGATGTCGCCGACGCCCCCTCCCGTTCGCGCGCCGAACCCCCGTTCGAACGCCTCGCGAAGGGGACCGAGCAATCCGACGGCCGAGGCCGCGAGCACCCAACCGACGAGTCGCCAGAGCGAATCCCGATCCTGGACGAGGTGGGTGACCACGAAGAAGACGAGGAAGCCCGAGAGGACCCCCCAGAGGGTGCGGAGGTGCCCGAGGCTCGGCACCCCCGCCCCGTAGACGTAGGGGCCGAAGATGGCCGACAGGCCCATGACCAGGAGCAGGAGGATCACGGGAACGTTCAGGGAGGTCGGAACGACCGGATGCGCTTTGCCGCGAAGCGTCAGGAGACCGATCGACAGGAGCGAGCCGATCGTCAAGAGGTTGGCGGTGTTGATCAGGGGGACCGGCGACTTCGGCAGCCACGCCGCGAACGGCAAGGCCAGGGCGATGATGGTCG
>WJJW01000151.1 GCA_014729455.1 Candidatus Eiseniibacteriota bacterium | reverse complement strand
CGGCTGGACGGTCAAGCTGAAGAAGGAGCGGTTCATCGGCAAGGAGGCGCTCCGGAAGCAGAAGAAGGAGGGGCTTCCGCGCGTCCTGGTCGGTTTCGAGGTCGAGGGGCGCCGGATGCCGCGCGCCGAGATGGAGATCCTCCACGACGGCGAGACGGTCGGCCGGGTCACGAGCGGCGGACCGGCTCCGAGCCTGGAGAACCGGGGCGTCGGCCTCGGATTCGTGCCGCCCGCGCTCAAGGCGGTCGGAACCACGATCGCGATCGACGTGCGCGGACGCGCGGTCGAGGCGCGCGTGGTCGAACGGCCGTTCTACAAGAACGGATCGCACCGGTAGGGATTGGTTGAAGGACGGGGAAAGGGGAGAGGGATGATTCCGAAGGATTGCCGGTACACGAAGGAGCACGAGTGGGTCCGACTCGACGGGGACGGCCACGTCAAGATCGGCATCACCGACTTCGCCCAGGATCAGCTCGGCGACATCGTTTTCATCGAGCTGCCGGAGCCGGGGGCGAAGCTCACCCAGCACCAGCCGTTCGGCACGCTCGAGGCCGTGAAGACGGTGAGCGATCTCTACAGTCCGGTCGACGGGGAGGTCGCCGAAGCGAACCAGGCCGTCCAGGAAGATCCGGGCGTCATCAACAAGGCACCGTACGAAGATGGTTGGCTGTTGCGGGCGAAGATCGAGGACACCGCCCAGCTCGACAACTTGCTCACGCCGGAGCAGTACGAGGAACAGATCAAGGAAATGGAAGGATAGGCTCCGATGCTCTACGTCGGACACACTCCGCAAGAGGAAGAGCATCTCCTCCGCACGATCGGGGTGAAGCGCTTCGAAGATCTGATCGCCTCGATTCCCGAGTCGATGCGGCTGAAGAAGCCGATCGCGATCCCGGCCGGGGAGAGCGAGATCGAGGTGCGCCGGCTCTTCCAGGAGAGCGAGCGGCGCAATTACGACCCCCGTGTCGTGCCGTCGTTCCTCGGCGGAGGGATCTACGATCACGTGATCCCGTCGGTCGTCAATCACATCCAGCTCCGCAGCGAGTTCTACACCGCTTACACGCCGTACCAGGCGGAGGTGGCGCAGGGCACGCTCATGACGATCTTCGAGTTCCAGACGATGATCTGCGAGCTGACCGGCATGGAGGTCGCCAACGCCTCGATGTACGACGCCGGTTCGGCGGCGGCCGAAGCCGTCCTGCTCGCGTCCGGCGCCACCGGACGCCGTCGGATCCTGGTCGCCCGCAGCCTGCATCCGCACCACCGGGCGATCCTGGAGACCTACGGGCGCCCGTCCGGACTCGAGTTCGTCGACGTCGGGGGGGAGGAGGCGCTCACGCCCGACGAACTCCGCGACGTGCTCGACGGAGAGACGGCCGCCCTGCTGGTCCAGCAACCGAGCTATCTCGGCGCCGTGGAATCCCTGGGGCCGCTGGCCGACGCGGTCCACGATCAGGGTGGGCTGCTCGTCGTCTCCGCCGATCCGGTCCCCCTGGCGCTGCTCGAGGCGCCGGGCAAGCAGGGGGCCGACGTCGTCGTCGGCGAAGGACAGAGCCTCGGCAATCCGCCGTCCTACGGAGGGCCGGCCGCCGGCTTCTTCGCCACCACGATGAAGCTCGTCCGCCGGCTGCCGGGGCGGCTCGTCGGGGAGACCGTCGACGCCGACGGCCGCCGAGGCTTCGTGCTCACCCTGCAGACCCGCGAGCAGCACATCCGGCGAGAAAAGGCGACGTCGAACATCTGCACGAACAACAACCTCATCGCGCTCGGCTTCACGGTCACGCTCGCGTTGCTCGGTCCGCGCGGCCTTCGGAAGATGGCGGAGCAGAGTCTGCAGAAGGCGCACTACCTCGAGGAGCGGCTCGCTCCGCTTCCTGGGATCCGTCGCCAGCCGGAAGGGGCGTTTTTCCGGGAGTTCTGCCTGCGCCTGCCGGTCCCGGCTTCCGAGGCGATCGCGAAGATCTACGCGGAAGCCGGCATCCTGGCGGGGATCGACCTCGGCCGCGTCCACCGCGACTGGCAAGACCGCCTGCTCGTCGCGGTGACCGAGAAGAGGACCCGCGAGGAGCTGGACGCCTACGTCGAAGCGATGCGGAGGGTGGTCTCATGAAGAGTCGCGACCTTCGCCTGATCTACGACCGCAGCGCTCCCGGCCACGAAGGGTACCGCTTGCCGGACCTGGACGTCCCGGAGCAGCCGCTCGATCGGATCCTGCCGAAAGAGGCGCTGCGCGCGGAGCCGCCGCTTCTGCCGGAGGTGTCGGAGCCGGAGGTGGTCCGCCACTACATCCGGCTCTCCACGCTGAACCACCACGTCGACAAGGACACCTATCCGCTCGGCTCCTGCACGATGAAGTACAACCCGAAGCTGAACGAGGATCTCTGCCGTCTGCCCGGCCTGGCGGGGATCCATCCGATGGCTCCGGAGGAGCTGGCGCAGGGGCTGCTGGGGCTCCTGCACCGGTTCACGGGCGAGCTGGCCGAGATCGTCGGGATGGACACCGTCTCGCTGCACCCGGCCGCCGGTGCGCAGGGGGAGCTTCTCGGGATCCGCCTGATCCGGCAGTACCACGACCACCGCCGGAACAAGAAGAAGACGGTGATCATTCCCGACTCGGCGCACGGAACGAACCCCGCGACGGCGCGGATGGTCGGCTACGAGACGGTCGAGGTCCGTTCGAAGGAGGACGGACGCCTCGATCTCGGGGCGCTGCGCGAGGTCGTCAACGAGGAGACGGCCGGGCTGATGGTGACCAACCCGAGCACCCTCGGCCTCTTCGAGAGCGAGATCGCCGAGGCGTCCGAGCTGCTCCACAGCGTCGACGGCCTCGTCTACATGGACGGGGCGAACCTGAACGCGATGCTCGGGTTGACCCGGCCCGGGGACATGGGCGCCGACATGGTCCACATCAACCTGCACAAGACCTTCTCGACGCCGCACGGCGGTGGGGGGCCGGGGGCCGGACCGCTGGGGATCAAGGCCAAGCTGGAGCCGTTCCTGCCGGTGCCGGTGATCGTGGAACGGGATGGACGGTACCTGCTCGATTCGGACCGGCCGCATTCGATCGGGCGTCTGCATCCGTACGTCGGAAACGTCGGCGTGATCCTCCGGGCGTTCGCCTACATCCGGAGTCTGGGGGGCGACGGCCTCGCGCGGATCAGCCGCGGCGCGATCCTGAACGCCAACTACCTGATGAAGAAGATCGAGGAGGATTACCCGGTGGCCAAACCGGGTTGGTGCATGCACGAGTTCGTCTCGACCCTGTCCTGGATGCGCAAGCAGGGGGTGAAGAACATCGACGTCGCCAAGCGGCTGCTGGACCATGGCGTGCACGCGCCGACGGTCAGCTTTCCGCTGATCGTGCCCGATTGCTTCATGATCGAGCCGACCGAGAGCGAGAGCCCGACCAGCCTCGACCGGTACGCGGAGATCCTGAGAGAGATCGCCCGCGAGGTCCGGGAGGATCCCGAGACCGTCAAGTCGGCCCCGCACCGGACTCCGGTCCGCCGGCTCGACGAGGCGGGGGCCGCCCGAAAGCTCCGGGTTCGATGGAGACCGAAGCCGGACGGGGAGCGGGGGTCGAACGATTGAGCGACGGAGCCGAGGAGGCACGCGCGACGGACGGCGAAGAGCGGACGCTCGAGTGGAAGGTCCATCCCTTCGGGGAGCGGCGTGGGACGGGGCTCGCCGTGCTGGCGGGGATCACCGCCTTCAGCGTCGGTGCGGGCCTCTGGGGAGGGGCCTGGTTCTGGACCCTCTTCTCCTTCGCGGTCCTGTTCCTCTCGCTCGAGTCGTTCTATTTCCCGACCCGCTACGTCCTCTCCGAGGAGAAGCTGGTCGTCATCAAGCGGTTTTCGCGGGCGGAGCGCGCGTGGACGGTCTTCCGCCGCGCGGAGGTCGACCGTCGCGGGGTGACGCTGAGCCCGTTCGCCAAGAGGTCTTTTCTGGAGGCGTACCGCGCGATCCGGCTGGTCTTCCGGGGCGGAAACCGTGAGGAGGTCCTCGCGCTGTTGCGTGAGCGGCTGCGCGAGGACGTCGAGTGGACGGAGAGTGAAGCGGTCAGGAATGAGAAGGGGCGCTGAAACGCGGGATGGATGAGCCGGTGACCGAGAAGGATCGAGACCCGAAGGGGCCCGACGGGAAGGAACCGCCGCAAGGTCCGCCCCCCGATCCGGATAGCGAGCTTCTGGGCTCGATCGCCGGCCGGGTCGTGCGGATGGGCCTGGCGGTGCCTGCGGTCTTCTTCCTCGAATCGGTCAAGCCGTTGTCGTTCATCGGGAGCCAGGCGCTCGTCTTCTTCGAGCCGTTTGTAAAGGCATTCCTTGATCTGAAGAGCTATGATCGGTTCGCCGAGCTGATGGAGGACCGTTCCAACGTGGAGCGCCTGATCACGATGATCGAGGATCAGGAAGCGGACCGGGCGCGCAAGGAGAAGGAAGCGAAGGCGGCCCGCAAGGCTGCGAAGGGTGAGAGAGGGGGACGATGGTTTCGGAGAAAGAGCTGAACTTCATATTGGCGACCGACTGTGGATCGACCACGACGAAGGCGATCCTCATCGAGCGCAAGGGCGACGTCTATCGGCTGGTCGTTCGGGGCGAGGCGCCGACCACGGTCGAGGCGCCGTTCGAGGACGTCACCCGCGGCGTTCTGAACGCCATCATGGAGGTCGAGGAGCTGGCCGGCCGGAAGATCCTCGACGGCGAGAAGATCATCGCCCCCGCCAGCGGGGACCAGGGGGTCGACATCTACCTGTCGACTTCGAGCGCCGGCGGCGGCCTCCAGATGATGGTGACCGGGGTCGTCAAGTCGATGACGGGGGAAAGCGCGGAGCGCGCGGCGTTGGGAGCCGGAGCGATCGTGATGGACATCATCGCCAGCAACGACGGCCGGCTTCCGCATGAGAAGATCCGCCGGATCCGCGACCTCCGGCCCGACATGATCCTGCTCTCGGGCGGGATCGACGGGGGAACGAAGACGCACGTCGTGGAGCTGGGCGAGATCATCGCCGCCGCGGACCCGAAGGCGCGCCTCGGCGCCGGCTACGAGTTGCCGGTGATCTACGCGGGGAACCAGGACGCGCGCGAGGAGATCCAGGAGCGGCTCGGCGACAAGACCGCGCTGGTGATCACCGAGAACATCCGCCCCATCATGGAGCGCGAGAACCTCATGCCGGCCCGCCACAAGATCCACGACCAGTTCATGGAGCACGTGATGGCGCACGCCCCGGGCTACAAGAAGCTGATGGCGTGGACCGATCCCAACCCGATCAAGCCGACCCCCGCGGCGGTCGGTGACATGATCCAGGCGGTGGCGAAGCGCGAGGGGATCCAGGTGATCGGGGTCGACATCGGCGGGGCGACCACCGACGTGTTCAGCTATTTCCAGGATCAGTTCGTCCGGACGGTGAGTGCCAACCTCGGCATGAGCTACTCGATCTCCAACGTGCTGGCGGAGGCAAAGCTCGAGAACATCCTCCGCTGGGTCCCGTTCGACATCGAGGAGAGCGACCTGCGCAACCGGATCAAGAACAAGATGATCCGTCCCACCACGATTCCGCAGACGCTGCGGGAGCTGATGATCGAGCAGGCGATCGCGCGCGAGGCGCTCCGGCTGGCCTTCGAGCAGCACCTGAACCTCGCGGTCGGCCTCAAGGGGGTGCAGAAGGAGCGCACGATCTCCGACACGTTCGAGCAGACCGCCAGCGGCGAGAGTCTGATCGACCTGCGCTTCCTCGATCTCCTGGTCGGCTCGGGAGGGGTGCTCTCCCACGCGCCGCGCCGCGTGCAGTCGGCTCTCATGATGCTCGACGCGTTTCTCCCCGAGGGGGTCACGGAGCTCGCGGTCGATTCGATCTTCATGATGCCGCAGCTCGGGGTTCTGGCGGACGTGAGCGAGAAGGCGGCGACCGACGTCTTCGTGCACGACTGCCTGGTCCGGCTCGGAGCGAGCGTTTCGCCGATCGGCTCGGCCAAGGACGGGGCGCGCTGCTTGAAGGTCTCGCTGAGCTTGCCCGAGGGGAAGAAGGAGGAGCTGGAGATCCCGTTCGGATCGATGCACCGGATCGAGCTGCCGGTCGGCGAGAAGGCCGAGGCGGTCTTGGAGCCGGCCTCGGGGTTCGACGTCGGCGCCGGAAAGGGCAAGTCGATGAAGGCGAGCCTGTCGGGCGGCGACGCCGGAGTGATCTTCGACTGCCGGGGACGCCAGCCGTTCACGCTGCCGAAGGATTCGACGGAACGGATCCGCAAGCTGGTCGAGTGGGTCGAGGCGCTCGGCGTCTATCCGGAGACGTTCAAGGAGAAGGCCGAGGTTCCAGCCGAGGCGGTGCGGTAGGGAAGGGGGACGGATCGTGGCGCATGCGTACACACCCGGTCTGCGGGTCACGGAGAGAATGAAGCTCGTCAAGGAGCGCCGGCTTCCGCTGAAGGGGACGGTCCTCGTCGAGAAGGGGGCGAAGGTCAAGGCGGAGGATGTCGTCGCCCGGACCGAGCTGCCGGGCAACGTCCAGCCGATCAAGGCGGCGAGCATTCTCGGTGTCCATCAGCAGGATCTCCGGGAGTTCATGGCGAAGAAGGAGAAGGAAGCGGTCGAGAAGGACGAGATCATCGCGACCAGCAAGTCGTTCTTCGGCCTCTTCAAGTCGCACTGCCGCTCGCCGGTGACGGGGACGATCGAGTCGATCTCCGACGTGACCGGACAGGTGATCATCCGCGAGCCACCGATCCCCGTCGAGGTCGACGCCTACATCGACGGGATCGTCGCCGAGGTGATGAAGGATGAAGGAGTCCTGATCCAGGCGGAGGGTTCGTTCCTCCAGGGGATCTTCGGGGTCGGTGGGGAGACGGTCGGTCTGATCGCCGTGGCGGTGGAGACCGCCGACCAGGAGCTGACCGCGGATCACCTGAAGCCCGAGCACGCGGGCAAGGTCGTCATCGGAGGATCCCTCGTCCGGATCCCCGCGCTGCGCAAGGCGGTGGAGGTGGGGGTCAAGGCGCTCGTCGTCGGCGGCCTCGACGACAAGGATCTCCGCGAGCTGCTCGGATACGATCTCGGGGTGGCGATCACCGGGACCGAGGAGATCGGCTGCACCGTCGTCGTCACCGAGGGGTTCGGTGCCATGACGATGGCGCACCGGACGTTCGACCTGCTGAAGGCCCGGGAGGGGAAGCAGGCATCGGTCAACGGCGCGACCCAGATCCGGGCGGGCGTCATGAGACCAGAGATCGTCATCCCGCTGGGCGATCACCAGGAGATCGAGAAGCGGGGGGACGAAGGGGTCGGCCTCCAGGTCGGCAGCCCGATCCGCGTGATCCGCATGCCGTACTTCGGCGCGCTCGGCGAGGTGACCGAGCTGCCGCCGGAGCTGCAGAAGATGGAGAGCGAGGCGAAGGTCCGGGTGCTCAAGGCGAAGCTGGAGTCGGGCGATGAGGTGCTGCTCCCGCGGGCCAACGTCGAGATGATCGAGTCCTGACCGGGCGGTAGTCCGTTCGGGTGGAGCAGGATGCCCGGATCGTTGACCGTCGCGGCGACGGTGTGCTATTTTCCGCGGCGAGGAAGGTACGGTTGCCGTTCGAAGAAGTATCCAGAAGTTGTTCTGTCGTGTGACGGGGATTCGGCGCGGGGGTGCGCCGGGTTCCCGTCTTGTCGTTTCACAGGGGGTCAGCATGCCGAAGGGCACGGTGAAGTGGTTCAGTGACGCGAAGGGGTACGGTTTCATCCAGCAGGACGACGGGTCTCCCGACATCTTCGTCCACTACAGCGAGATCGATGGAAACGGCTTCCGCAGCCTCGCCGAAGGGCAGACGGTCGAGTTCGAGATCCAGAACGGGCCGAAGGGGATGAAGGCGGTCTCCGTCCGCCGCTCGGACGACTGAAGAGCCGGAATCGCCCGGGTGACCGGGCCGCCATCGGGGAGCCGATGGGAGACCGCGACGCGGTCCCTCGTCGGCTTCTTCGCGTCCGAGGGAATTGGTACAGCCGGCGGGGCGAGCGGTCGAAAACCCTTGGGGGGATCTTCACCCCGATCCACGGGAAGGACCGCTTGGTGGGTGATTTCACCCGGGAGGTTGCCGTGCGCCGGTCTCGCAATTTGAACACGCTACCCTTGCTGCTAGCGGTACCGCTGGCACTGGTTTATCTGCACCTTGCGGGGTGTGAGAACGACGACGCCACGCGTCCGGTGCCCGGCACCGAAGTGCTCCGGGTCGCGCTCTCCGCCGGGGCGACGACGATCGCTCCCGGGGACTCGACGACGATCCGGGCCACCGTGACGGAACCGGACGGCGCGACACCCGCGGCGGGACGGACCGTTCTCTTCTCGGAGATGCTGAACAAGCACTCCGGGACCTACGCGAAAACCTCGGCCGTGACCGATTCCGACGGCGTGGCGACGAACGTGTTCCGAGCCGACGCGGGGGTCACCGGCCGGGCGACGTTGAAGGCGTCGGTCGACGGTCAGGCCGCCTACGCCGAGGTGCTGGTCTCCGCCGCCCCGCCCAGCGACCTGGTCCTGGAGATCGCCTCCCTCACCGGGGCGACGGCGATCCCGGCGGACGGAGAGAGCGGGCTGCGGCTCGAGGTCACCGCGCGCCGGGACGGGGCGCCCGCGGGGGATCTGGCGATCACGCTCCGCGTCGATCCGCTCGGGACCCTCTCGGATTCGACGGTCACCACACGATCGAACGGGACGGCCGAGTTCGAGCTGACCGCGTCCGACCAGCCCGGAACGACGACGATCACGGCCTCGGCGGAGGGGGTCCAGGCGCAGCTCCCGATCCAGTTCCATCCGACCTCGCTGCAGGTGACGATCCAGCCGGCCGTCGCCGAGTTGATCGCCGACGGGATCAGCACCACCGACGTCACCGTCACGGTGACCGATGCGTCGCAATCTCCGATGAACGGGGTGATCGTCCGCATGGTGGCGGGCGAGGCGTTCGATGACGTCGACGGCGACGGGGAGTTCACCCCGGGCGTCGATCCGTACATCGACGCGAATGACAACGGATCCTGGGACGCGATCGGGCAGATCGATTCCTACGGCACGACGCAGGAGAACGGAAAGGTCTACGCGACCTACACCGCCGGCCTCGAGGCGCGGGAAGTCTGGATCCACGCGCTCGTCTCCGGGGGCGGCGCGAAGCGGACGATCCAGCTCGTTCCGGTCCCGCGGGCGCACGCGATCGAGATCAGCGCCGCGGCGACTTCTCTGTACGCGAACGACTTCGCGACGGTGGACGGGGAGGTCGTCGTGCGGGATCGCAACGGCGCCCCGCTCGCCGGCAAGACGGTGACCCTGGTCGCCGGCGAGCCGTTCGACGACGTCGACGCCGACGGCCTGTTCACTCCGGGGGTCGACGAGCTGCTCGACGACGTCGATGGGAACGGGGAGTGGAGCGCGATCGGGTCGGTCGAGGAGACCACGGTCACCCGCGCCGGCGGCGTCGGAGCGTTCACCTATCGAGCCGGCCTCCACGTCGGGACGATTGCGATCAAGGCGACCGTCGACGGCGTCGGGGTCGACCTTCCGCTCGAGCTGACCTCGCTGCCCCCGGCCTCGCGGGTCGAGATGACCGTGGACCCGGTCGAGATCACGGTCTTCGGCGGGGGAGGGGTCGACAACGCCGAGATCACCGCGGAGTGCTTCGACATCCTCGATCAGCTCGTCCCGGCGGGGGTTCCCGTCCGGTTCGAGATCGTCCAGGGACCTGGGGGGGGAGAGCAGCTCGCCGATGCGGCGGATGGCGTCTACACCGGGGTCACCGGAGACGACGGGAGCGCGAACGCGGTTCTTGTCGCGGGAACGGCGCCGGGGATCGTCGAGATCTCCGCGACGGCCGGGTCGGTCTACCGGACGATCCAGATCGGCATCGTCTCCGGCATTCCGCACATGGTCGAGCTGAGCGCGGAGGACCACATCCTGACCTTCTGGGCGGAGACCCGGGTCTGTGCGCACGTCTACGACGTGAACCACAACCCGGTCCGCGACGGAACGGTGGTTCGCTTCTCCGTCGACGAGGGGCGGATCAACGGAGACGACGGGGAAGGGACGAGCACGATCCGCGACGGGCAGGCTTGCGCGACGTACTACAGCCTCGGTCCCGCGATCGGAACCGACTTCATCGCCGAGATCGAGGCGGAGGTCCTGGGGACGACGAAGCAGGGCCACCTCGAGATCCAGCTGGAGGAGACTCCGCCGCCGCCGATCAACGAGGTCGCGCTCAGCGCCGACCGCACGCGCGTGCCGGTCCGCCGGACCGATCCGCCGGAGACGGTGAATCTGGTCGCCCGCGGCTACACGGTCGACGGCCAGCCGGTCGGTGCCGGCTACCCGATCCGCTTCTGGATCGAGTCGGGGCCGCAGGGAGGGGAGAACCTCGACGGGATGGCGCTGGGCAGCGACCTCGTCGCCCACACGAACCAGGACGGGATCGCGCAGACGACCCTCGAGCCTGGCACTTTGCCGGGACCGGTCCAGGTCCGGGCGCACAGCGGAACGGCGAACATCGTCGGCGTCGAGATCCAGATCGTGGCCGGCGCGCCGGTTGCGATCGAGTGCAGCGCGGAGCCGGAGCAGATCGATTGGGAAGAGACCAGCGAGATCCGCGCCTACCTCTACGACGAGTTCCACAACCCGGTCGAGGACGGGGTGCTGGTCAGCTTCTCGGCGAACAAGGGGCTCGTCAGCGGCTTCGACGGGCCCAGCTCGAGCCGCACCGAGAACGGCGTGGCGAAGGCGACCTACACCAGCCTTCCCTCCGATCCGGATGAGGACGGCGTCGCGACCATCACCTGCACCGCGGCCGGTGGGGACCTGGTCTGCCAGGTCAACGTCCGGATCCCGGTCCAGGATGCGGGCTTGAAGACGCTCTCGCTCACGCCGGCCGACCGAACCCTGATGGTGACCGGCGGGGGCGAGACCGAGGAGACCACGGTGGCGGTGGTCGCCTACAACCAAGGCGGCCAGCCGGTGGGCGAGGGATACGACGTCCGCTTCGAGGTCGTCTCGGGGCCGGGCGGGGGCGAGACCCTCGACGGTGTCGTGGGCGGGCCGACCGTCGCATCGACCGACGGGCAGGGACGGGCCGCCGTGACGCTGCGCGCCGGGCGCAACGCTGGCGAGCTGCGGATCAAGGCGCGGTACGGACAGATCGAGAGCAACGAGGAGCGGATCGCGATCGAGCCCGGTCCGGCGGTCGAGATCAACTGCTATCCGGGCCGGTACGAGGTCGCCGACGACGATTCCACGACGGTCTTCGTCCGCGTGCGCGATCTCCACCGCAACCCGGTGCTCGACTCGACGATGGTGACCTTCGCCGTCGACGAGGGCTGGATCGACGGGACCGCCTACGAGGGCGCCGCCTACAGCGTGACGATCGGAGGGCTCGCCACCGGGTTGTACCACTCCCCCGAGGAGTCGCCCGGCGGGGACGGCTTCGCGGACATCACCTGCACGGTCGAGAAT
>WJJW01000150.1 GCA_014729455.1 Candidatus Eiseniibacteriota bacterium | reverse complement strand
GCGCGAGGAAGCCGCCGCCCAGCTCCAGCAGGACCAGGTCGCGGAGCAGCCGCTCCGCCTCGAGGCTCCGCTCCGCCCGGACCGCCAGCGGGGCGTTGCGCGCGCGCGCCTCGCGCCACCACCGGTCGACCGGCAGCGGCTCGCGCCAGTCGATCGCGCGGGTGAGCTGGTCGAAATCGCGGCGCGCGCGGTCGCGGGCGGCGGGAAGCGCGTCGGTCCAGAACGCCCGGAGGGAGTCGAGCCGGGTCGGGAGCCGGCGGACCGCCTCGTCCGGAAGCCGAACCGTCCGCGTGCGATCCTCGCCCCCGCCGGCGGTCCACTCCCAGGTCTCGAAGTAGCCGTTGTCGTCCGCGTCGCGCGCGGCGATCCGCCGGTGGAGCGGCCGATCCCCCGGCAGGTGGATCCGCGAAGCCCCGCTCTCCGCGCCGGCGAGGTGGATCCGCTCGTCGATCCCGCTCCAGTAGAGCTCCATCCGGCCCGACCCGTCCCGGTCGAGCTCGTAGCGCTTGTTGAACGGGCCGTGGGCGGGCCCGCCGATCGCGGGGAACCCCCGCCAGCCTTCCGGGATCACCCCTTCCCAGCGCGGGCGGTCCGGGTGTTCGGACGTGGGGGCGACGTTGTGGTCCTCTTCGTCCCAGGCGAACAGGATCGACCTCCAGAGCGCCCAGCGGGCGAACGCGCGCGCGTGCTCCCGCGCGACGAACCGGACGGTCGCGCCGTCGCGCATCCGGATCGAATCGGCGATCGACTCGGGCGCGGTGACGGGACCGAGAGCGGTGAGCGAGCAGTCGTAGTCGGGACGGCGATGCGTCCCGGCATCGCCGTCGACGTCGAAGCTCCAGCGGATCGACTCGATCCGGAGGTTCTCGCCCGCGAGCCGCAGCGCCTCGTCGCTGAATCCGTCCCCGTCGGCGTCGTAGAAGCAGAACGGGTTCTCGTAGAGCGATCGCCACCGGCCGGTCTCCTCGTCCCGCGCGGCGGCGAGGAAGAGGCCGTCCCCGTCGAAGTCGCTTCCCCACATGTCGCGGTTGGCGTGATAGGAGTAGTCGGTCGTCTGGAACAGGCGGTCGTCGTCGTCGAGATCGAAGACGACGATCGCCCCGACGCCGGGCAGGCCGAGCGGGCCGCCGGTGATCTCGTAGAGGTCCTGCCGGTCGGGATCGCCGTCGCCGTCGAGGTCGTGGTAGTCGACGAGCCGGTCCGGCGAACCGTTCGCGAGCAGGTCGGCGACGTAGGCGTCGCTGTCGCGGTCGGGCCGGCGATCGGCGGGACCGAGGTCGCCGTCCTCGTCGAGACCGACCACGCGGGTCGATCCCTCCCTCCAGGCGAGCGCGTCGATCCGCCCGTCGTCGTCGAGATCGAGACGGAGCGGCTCGTCGCCGGCGAGCCCGTCGATCTCGGCCAGGCGCTCCTCGTCCGCGAAGACCCGGAGCAGGACCGGCTCGAGGCCGAGCGTCGCCGCGCGGCGGAACGCCTCGAACCGATCGGTCTGGCCGCTCGCGGGCCCGACGGAGACGGCGAGCAGCAGGGCCGGAAGGAAGACGCGGAAACGGGTCACGGTTCCGCGATTCTACCCGGCGGTTCCCGGTCCAACCAGCCCCGGGCGCCGAGGTGCCGGACGGCGCGGGCGGCCCAGTCGGCGCCGCGGTGTCCCGCCGCGGAGACCGGGGCGTGATCGAGCAGAGCGTCGAGGAACCCGGCCAGGAAGGCGTCTCCGGCCCCGGTCGCGTCGACCACCTCGGTCCGTCGCGCCGGGATCGAGGTGAACCGGCCGTTCCGCTCGTGGACGATCGCGCCGCCGGAGCCGAACGTGCGGACCAGGACCTGGATCCCGCCGGACAGCAGGCGATCGATCTCCTCCGACCGCATCGGCGGCGGAGAGGCCGGCGAATGGAAGCCGGCGGGGGGCGGGGGAAGCGGAACCTCGGGTCCCTCCGCCCGCTCCGGGAGCTGCAGGAGGTCGAACGGGCCGAGGTCGGGAAGCCCGGCTCGCGTGTAGCGGGTCATAACGTTCCGGCGATCCGGGCGGTCCTTTCGCGCGCGCAGCCGGCCGGCGAGACCGGGATGGTCCCGGTCGACGAGAAGCACGCGGGCGTCCGGCAGATCGGCGGGCAGCGGCATCGGCGCCGGGAGATCCCCGGGCGCCTCCACGCGGAAGAAGCTCCGTTTCGTCCCCTCGACGACCGCCAGCAGGTTCCGCTTGGTCCGGCGGCCGGGAAGGATCGTCGCGCGGCAGTCGACTCCGCGCTTCTCGAGGGCGCGCAGAGCGCGGGTCCCGTCTTCGTCCGCTCCCCCGCAGCACACCGCGACGACGCGGCGGCCGGCGGCCGCCAGCGCGCAGGCGGAGTTCAGCGCGCTGCCGCCTCCGTCCTCGATCCGCTCGATCGGGTCGATCGACTCGAGCGGATCCCCGGGTCGAGCCGGAAGGGAGGCGAACCGCTTGGAGATCTCGTAGGTCAGGGGCGCGACCACGAGGAGGTCGCACGCCTCGGTCTTGTCCCCCGCGGGGGAGGGTGGGATGCTCACGAGGGCGAGGATACGGCCGGTCTTGCCGGACCGGCAAGCCGGGACGGTCCCGCGAAAGGGGGCGCGAGAGCATGGCGGACGTGTTCGTTCATCCGCAGGGGATCAACGATTCCGACGAGGTCGGCGAGGGGACCCGGATCTGGGCGTTCGCCCACGTGATGAAGGGGGCCCGGATCGGCCGATCCTGCAACGTCGGCGAGAGCTGCTTCGTCGAGGGCGGCGCGGTGCTCGGAGACCACGTCACCGTCAAGAACGGCGTGGCGGTCTGGGACCGGGTCACCGTGGAGGATCACGTCTTCCTCGGTCCCTACGCCGTCTTCACCAACGATCGGATCCCGCGCAGCCATCCCGACTACCGCACGGGCCCCGCCGGTTGGGAACCGACCCTCGTGCGGACCGGCGCGACCGTCGGCGCCAACGCGACGATCGTCTGCGGGATCACGCTCGGCGCCTGGTCGTTCGTCGCGGCCGGGGCGGTGGTCGTGCGGGACGTGCCCGACTTCGCGATCGTCGCGGGATGTCCCGCGCGGGCGATCGGGTGGGCCTGCAAGTGCGGACGCCGCCTGCCGGACGAGTCCTTGCGCTGCGCCTGCGGTCTCGCCTACCGGCGGGAGGGAGAGGGAATTGCTCCGGTTTAGGATGCGCTGGACGTTCGTGATCGCCGGGGTCCTCCAGGCGATGCTCTTCTTCCTCGACGGCATCCGGATCCTGCAGACCGGGACGCGCGCGGCGATCTCCGACCGTCCCTGGGTCGGGGTCGTCGAGTTCGCGGGGATCGATCCGACCGACCTCGGACCGGTCCTGCTCGGATACGGGGTCGCGTGGCTCGCGGTCACCTTCGCCGTTCTCCGTGGATCGTGGATCGCCCAGCGGCTCGCCGCCGCCCTCGCCTTCGCCACCTTCTGGTACATCGTCGCCGGCACCGGAGTCGCGATCGTCTACCTGATCGCCATGGCGACCCTGCGGGACCGCGGGGAGATCCGGTGAACGATCGCCCCGAACGGGCACGCTGGTTCGATCCGGCGTACCCGTGCACGTTCCGGCCGGCACGCCTCTTTCTCGTCCTGCTCGCCGCGGGCGTCCTGGTCCTGCTCTTCCTTCCGGGGATCCTGACCGCCTACGCCGGCTGGTTGATCGAGGTCGACCCGCCGCGCGAGGCGGACGTCGCCGTCGTCCTCGGCGGCGGCGTGGGCGAGCGGCTCGGCGCCGCGGTGGAGATCTGGCGGGAAGGGCGCGTTCCCGCGATCCTCGTCACCGGTCCGGACGAGCCGTTGCTGCCGGTCTACACGGGCGAGGACTCGTTGACGCAAGGCGAGGTGAAGCGGCGGCT
>WJJW01000149.1 GCA_014729455.1 Candidatus Eiseniibacteriota bacterium | reverse complement strand
CGCCTGTTTCGGCGATCCCGCCCTGAGGCCGAGAAGCATGCCCGGCGGCTTCGGTGTCGGGTCGGACACGGCGGCAGCGGAGCCTTGCACCACGAGAGGGAGGTCCCGATAATCCTCTCCTTGAGGCCGCGCCGGCCCGAGCGGCCGGCCGAGGAGGGTGCAGATGCCGGAGAAGACCGAAGCCCGCGGCCAGTGGAAGTCGAACCTCGGCTTCATCCTTGCCGCTTCGGGATCCGCCATCGGCCTGGGGAACATCGTCTTCTTCAGCGCCAACGCCTACAAGTTCGGCGGCGGCGCCTTCTACCTGCCGTACTTCATCGCGCTCTTCGTCATCGGGATCCCCGTGATGATCCTCGAGTTCGGGCTGGGACACCATACCGGGCAGTCGTACCCGCTCGCGCTGCGGAAAACGGTCGGCCGGGGCGGGGAGTTCCTCGGCTGGTTCGCGATCATCAACGCGGCGTTCATCTCGATGTACTACATCACGATCCTCTCCTGGGTGCTGGGGATGCTGATCGGTTCGTTCGGGACGCTCTGGCAGGATTCGATCCCCGTCCCGGCCTTCGGAATGGCGGAGGGGGCGCTGCCGAACCCGTACGCCTACTTCTTCGACATGCTGTCGTCGTGGTGGGTGCTCGGTCTGGTCGTTCTCGTGTGGCTGGCGAACATCTTCATCGTGCGCCGGGGCGCGCAGACGATCGAGGCGTGCGTGAAGGTGTTCGTCCCGCTGATGTGGTTGTTCATGCTGATCCTGCTGGTGCGCGGGCTGACGCTGGAGAACGGCGTGCAGGGGATGCTGCTGCTCTTCACCCCCAACTTCGAGGTGATGAAGAACCTCGACGTCTGGCAGGGAGCGTTCAGCCAGATCTTCTTCACGCTCTCGCTCGGCTTCGGGATCATGGCGGCCTATGCGAGCTACCTGCCGAAACGTTCCGACCTGACGAACAACGCCCTGATGACGAGCTTCTTGAACTGCGGGTTCGAGTACATCGCCGGTGTGGCGATCTTCACGATCCTCTTCGCGACGGTTCTGATCCCGAAGGCGAGCACGCTGTCGATGATGTTCTTCATCATCCCCAGCGGGATCAAGGAGATGCCGGGTGGGGATCCGATGGTGCTGGTCTTCGGGGTTCTGTTCTTCGTGCTGTTGCTGGCGGCCGGGCTCTCCTCGAGCATCTCCCTCGTCGAGGCGTTCTCCTCGGCGCTGATCGACAAGTTCCGCGCGAATCGCAAGGTGATCCTGCTCGTCTCGTTCGTCGTCGGGACGATCGGGAGCCTCTGCTTCGCGTTGCCTCAGGTCATCAACGAATCTCTGAGCGACGACGGGACCCTGGGACTGACGCTGCTGGATCTGGTCGACCACTGGGCGTTCAGCCACGGGCTGATCGTCGTCGGGTTGATCGAGTGCATCCTTCTCGGGTGGGTGTACGGGGTGCACCGGATCCGCCGGACGATCAACGAGCATTCGAAGTTCAATCTGCCGGCGTCGTTCGACTGGCTGGTCAAGCTGGTGATTCCCTTGTTGATCCTCTTCGTTCTCGTATTCTCCATCGTGCTTCAGATCAAGGATCCCGCCGGGATGTACGGAGCCTCCTACTCGGAGAATTACTCGGTCGACTGGGGGTGGGTGCGGTGGCTGCCGCAGATCGCCTTCTTCTGGTGGATCGGCTCGGCGATCGGAGGGGCCGCCTTGCTGACGTTCCTGCGGGCGAAGGCGCGGGGCGCCGCGGTCGAGAACGGAGGGAAGCGATGAGCTTGCAGAGGCGTCGGATCGCCGCGCTGCTCGTCGCATTCCTCGCGACCGGAGTCGCGTCGTTCGCGGTGGCGCAGGGGGACGAGGAAGTCGATCCGGGGCGTTGCGCCTCCGTGGGAGACGTGCAGCTCTGTACCAGTCTGGAGTTCCCGGGCCAGGGGAGACCCTGCTGGATCGTGGTGAAGTCCGGGGAGGTCCCGATCGAGAGGGCCGAGGTGACGGTCACCTACCGCCCGAACAGCGAGGTCGCGGAGACGCACCTGCTCGGCCGCACCGACGCGAGCGGTCGAGTCCGCTGGAGGCCGGCCGCCGCGGGCATCGCGACGATCACCGCCGAAGCGGAGGAGATCGATCCGGTCGAGCTGACCGTCTCGGTCCGCTTCCGCGAACCGCCCTGGCTCGGCATCGCGATGTTGATCCTCGCTGCCATGATCCTCTTCGGCGGCAACGGGTACGCGTTCGCGAAGACCTTCGCCCGGCGGGCGTGAGGGGGCGGGAGTGGTCGAACTCCTGAGGATGACTGGCGCAACCCCAATGGTGGCAACGTCGAAGGAGTCTTGACGAGGGAGGGGGGGATTCCCCCCCCACGGTTTCGAAGCCGGCGCCGCCGATTGTGATTGCCAGCTTCCTCCTCCCGAGCATAGGATCTGCAAAGATGGTTCGCCGATAGAGCCTGCTCCGCGCGGTTTCTCACGCTCCACGCAGCTTGGCCTCGATCGTCCTTCCTTCAGGGTCCACGTAGGACCCCTCTCCAACGCGGATCCGGGGAGACGAGATTGGATCCGATCTTCTCAGTCAAAGGAGAATGCAATGAGTGCCAAGTTGTATGTGGGCAACCTGAGTTTCGATGTGGTGGATTCCGAGCTGGAGGAGATGTTCGCTCCTCACGGATCCGTCCAGAGCGCGAAGGTCATCACCGATCGCGATACCGGACGGAGCAAGGGATTCGGGTTCGTCGAAATGGGAAGCCAATCGGAGGCCGAGGCGGCGATTTCGGCTCTGAACGGGAATGACTTCAAGGGTCGTGCACTCACGGTCAACGTGGCGAGGCCGCGTGAGGATCGTGGAGGGGGCCGCCGCTACTAGTCGCGCCTCTTCCGGCTTGTCGACCAGGCCGTGAATGATGCAGGGGGGAAGGTCCGGAGGCGGGCCTTCCCCTTCCCGATCGCCCGCTCACCCCCCCCTCCCCCCCCGCGCGAATCTCGACCAGATCGGAGGAGTCGAGCGCCTGCTTCTCGGATGCAGACGATCGATCAAGCTGATCCGAACGCGTTGATCGGTCGTAGTCGGGAACGAACGGTCAGCGAACCAGCAGAATCGGTCGCGTGTGGGTTGCGGTGTCGGTGCGGACCCGTACGAAGTAGACGCCCGGCGGCATGAGTCGACCGCGGTCGTCCCGCGCGTCCCATGTCAGGATGCCCGGGTTCTCGCCGGCGCGGAGCAGCCGCACGAGCCGGCCGGATGCATCGGAGACGAACGCGCGCACCGGCGCGTCTGTCCCATCGATCCGAATGATCGCTTCGCTCCGGAACGGATTCGGAAGGATCCGGAGCACCGCTTGCGTCTCTCTCCCGGTCGCGACGGCCGCCGGATTCGTCACGGTGAACTGGTGCCGGTACTCGACCCCCTCATAGTCGACCCGGACCGTCCACTCTCCAACGGGGGCGTCCGCGGGGAGGTAGTGCTGCCGCAGCGCATAGG
>WJJW01000148.1 GCA_014729455.1 Candidatus Eiseniibacteriota bacterium | reverse complement strand
GATTACTTCTTCGCGGTGACCTCGTACTCCTACGACGTCAAGCACGTCGACCCGGTCTTCGTCGGCGAGAACCAGGTCGGAGTGATGACCACCGCCCTGGAGAACTCGCCGCAGGGGATCGTGGCGACACCGAAGGCGACCGCCGCCGTCGTCGACGAGATGGCCGCGCACGTCGCGGGCGTCAGCGACGGGTCGGTGAAGATCCACTACGTCGAACAGGACGAGATCCTCGGTCACGACTATCGTGTCGCCTTCCGCGAGAACCCCGACGAGGAGCAGGCGCACGACATCCCGTTCGTCTGGGACCTGATCGACGTCACAACCGGGGAGACGAAGCTGGAAGCGCAGACGCAGCAGACCGCGGACGTCGATGATCCGGTCGTCGACGGGTTCATCGCCAACGTCGTCGGTCCCCCGCTTGCGATCAAGGACTGGGCCTGGGGCGGCGACGGGGATCGCTGGCTGAGCTGGGTCAACGCGGGTCTGAGCGGCTTCCATGGAGCGGTCGGCCTCGGCCTCGAGTTCTTCGGGAGCACGCTGGCGCCTCCGGAGTACAGCAAGACCGTCGAGATCCGCTTCTCGACCGACGAAGCCGACTGGAGCGAGTGCGCCACGTACCGACGCGACCTCGGGTACGACTACGCCGATATCGGAGTGTTTCCCGGGTCGGCCTGGGACGTCACGGGCGACGAACCCCGCCGCTTGAACATCTGCTTCGTGGAGAACGAGACAGAAGGGAAGCCCGCCAACCTCCAGTGGGATCCGGACAACTCGGCCGTCGGGGGCCGCGAGTATCTCTTCATCATGAACAGCGACTACAACGGCGGCGTCGACTACGACAACGACGCGAACTGGGGGCCGGCCGCCGACGTGCTGATGGCCGGCTGGTTGCGCCTTCGCGGCGACCACCCGTATCTCGAGTCGCCCGGCCCGTTCGTTCTCGAGGCGAACCGGATCAACACCGATTCGGACGTCTTCGAGTTCTCGACGAAGCCGGCCGGAACGACGCCCGGGAGCGTCGTCGGTAACGACCTCGAGGCGATCCGGGCGGTTCCCAATCCGTACTACAACCAGAGCAACTACGAGCTGAACCAGTTCGACCGGATCCTGCGGTTCATCAATCTCCCGAGTGCGGAGTGCACGATCCGGATCTTCAGCCTCGGCGGCGAGCTCGTCCGGACGATCTTGAAGGACGATCCGGTCAGCTCGGTGGCGGTCTGGGATCTGGAGAACGAAGAGCAGATCCCGGTCGCCAGCGGAGTCTACATCTACCATGTCGATGCGAAGGGGATCGGCACGGAGGTCGGGAAGATGGTCGTCTTCGTGGAGAAGGAGCGGCTGAACCGCTTCTAGGGCGAGGCGGCGAACCGTCAAGGAGGATGAAGATGCAGTTTCGAACTCTCTTCGGCACGGCGGTCCTGCTCCTCGCGCTGGGCGTGGGAACCGCGATGGCCGGCAACGCGGACCGGATCGGGACCGCGGGCGGCCAGGAGCTGACGATCCCGAACAGCGCACGGGGGCTCGCCCTCGGCGGCGGGGCGGTGGCCGACGCCGGCGGCGTCGAGATGCTGTGGTACAACCCCGCGGCGATCGCCTCGGTGCGCAACGTGGAGGCGTATTTCTCGAACCTCTCGTACATCGCAGACATGGACAAGAGCTACGTTGCGGTTGCGGTGAAGGGGGGCTTCGGGACGATCGCCGTATCCGCCGACGTCCTGCAGATCGGCGACATCATCGAGACCACCGAGGACGCGCCCGAAGGGACCGGGCGAGTCTTCTCGCCGAACTTCTCGATCCTTGGGCTGTCCTACGGTCGCTACATGACCGACCAGGTCCGGATCGGGACCACGCTGAAGGTGGTCAACGAGTCGATCCTCAACGAGCAGGCCACGGGCGTGACCTTCGATGCCGGGATCCTCTACCGGCCCGGCCCGCGGGGCGTCTCGTTCGGTTTGGCGTTGAAGAACTTCGGACCGAACATGCAATTCACCGGGTCGGACTTCGAGAGCTTCCACCGGACCGCGGACAACCCCAATGCGAACGACCGGGCGCTGGCGAGCCAGTCGGCGGCATTCGAGCTGCCGAGCTACTTCGAGCTCGGCGCCCGCTACGAGGTCGGGATGGGGGAGACGAGCGAACTCGCCGGCTACGGGAGCTTCCGCTCGAACAACTTCAACAACGACGAGGTGAAGGTCGGTGCGGAGTACAGCTACGAGCAGACCGTCTTCCTTCGCGGGGGAGGCGTGCTGAGCGCCAACGACGACTACCTCTTCGGTCCCGCATTCGGGGCCGGTGTGGCGATCCCGGTCGGCGCGCAGAGCGTCATCTACGCCGACTACACGCTGCGCACCGTCTCCGACTACTTCGACGACAACCACATGTTCGCGGTCAAGTTCGAGTTCTGATCACGTCCGATGCAGGACGACCCCTCGGCGGGCGGCGGCGGCCATGACGGTCCCGCCGCCCGTCGGCGTTTCCACCCTCCCCGGCGCTTGCGGCCGCATCCCGTTCTGCTAGCATCGAGGAGGAGTCGTCGAAAGCGGACGCAGGTGAGGCGCACAAGTGTTCAACGTCGGTAGCCAAGAAATCCTGATCATCCTGCTTCTCGTCTTCCTGCTGTTCGGTCCCCGACACATTCCGCAGGTCGCCAACAGCTTGGGAAGAGGACTGGGAGAGATCCGTCGGACCCTCTCGGGCATCGAGGATTCGGTCCGGCGCGGCGCTTCCGAGCTGCCGGATCCCGACCTGGACCGGCATTCCCCGGCCCGCGGGGCGAGGCCGGAACGGAAGGGGTTCGAGGCGCGGGAGGGCCCGTCCGAGAAGCCGGGGGCGTCGGTTCCCCGGGAACGTCCGGATCCGACCGAGGATCGGCGCGCCGAGCGGGGTGGGGAGGATCCGGCGGGAACCGATTCGGGGAAGGCATGACGCCGTCTCTGCCGGCGCCGAACCTGGCGTTGATCGGGTTCATGGGGTCGGGGAAGACCAGCGTGGGCCGTGCCCTCGGCGGGCGGATCGGGCTCCGGTTCTTCGATCTGGACGAGATTCTCGAGGCGCAGGAAGGGATGAGCGTGGAGGGGATCTTCCGCGCGCGCGGCGAGCCGTACTTCCGGGCCCGGGAGACGGCGCTGTTCGGGCGTCTCTGCGGAGGCCGGGACCAGATCATCGGCTGCGGGGGAGGAACGCTGCTCGATCCCGGCAACCGGACGCTCCTCCGCGACCGCTGCTACTCGATCTGGCTGCGGGCCTCGCTCGCCGAAATCCTGCGCCGGGTCGAGGCTCCCGGCGCTCCGGTGCGGCCGCTGCTCTTGGGAAGCGAGCGCGACCGTGTCGTGCGGGATCTGCTCCACCGCCGGCAGCCGCTCTACGAGAGGGCGGACCTGGTCGTGGACACCGACGCGCGCGAGGTCGAGCAGGTGGTCGAGGAGATCCTGGATCGGACCGGGATCCGGGAGGGGCCGTGCGGGTGATCGGTGGGGAGTTCCGGGGCCGCCCGCTGCGCGCTCCGCGCGGGGGGCGGATCCGTCCCACGCAGGGGCACGTCCGGCAGGTCCTCTTCGACGTGCTCGGTCCCTCGATCCAGGGCGCCCGGGTGCTCGATCTCTTCGCGGGATCGGGGGCGGTCGGCCTGGAGGCGCTCAGCCGCGGCGCGGAAACGGTGACCTTCGTCGAGAAGAGCCCCGGGTCGCTCCGCTGTCTCCGCGCGAACGTATCCGCCCTGGACGTCCAGGATCGGTGTAGGATCCTCGCGGCCCCCGTCGAGGTCGGCCTGCGGATCCTGAACGAGGCGGGGGCGACGTTCGGGATCCTGTTCGCCGATCCTCCCTACCGCTCCCGCCCGCGGGACTGGATGGGGAAGACGGCGAAACGCGGTCCGGGCGGCCTGCTGGCGTCCGATGGATTGCTGATCCTCGAGGCGTCGCGGAGGACCGACTCGCTCGAGGCGGTCGGGGATCTGGTGCGCGCGCGCCGGCATCGGGTCGGCGAGACGGTTCTCGAGTTCTACCGGTGGGGGGAAG
>WJJW01000147.1 GCA_014729455.1 Candidatus Eiseniibacteriota bacterium | reverse complement strand
TTCGGATGGAGGAACACGTGCGTCGGATAGGCGGAGACTTCGAAGCGCCGGGCCAGATCCGGCCGCTTCCCCCCGTCGACCGCGACCCAGATCAAGGCATCCGCCCGGCGGACGATCTCGTCGGCGGGGTAGGTCTCCCGCTCCATTTTCCGGCACCAACCGCACCAGACGGCCGTGAAGGAGACGACGACCGGCTTCCGCTCGAGGGCGGCCCGTTCCAGCGCGTCCCCGAAGCTCTCCATCCACGCGATCCCGGAGCGATCCTCCCCCACCGCCGGTCGCACGACCAACCCGGCGAGAACGAGGAATCCGACCGCCGCCACCCTCCCGATTCGCATGCCGTGCAGACGCACTCCTCTCCTCACGAGCGATCCCCGCCCGCACGGTTCCGGCCCAGGCGCAGGAGCATCTCCTCGAAGGCGACCCCTTGTAAGCCGAACGGGATCTCCCCTCTCTTGACCCCGAACTCCAGACGGTAGCACTCCTCGAGCAGGCGCGACAGGAACGGACCGGATGCGGCCGGGGACGAGCCGCGGCCGCGCCGCTGCCAGCGGGCGTCCAGGTGCCGGCTGGCGAGCATCCAGGTCACCGCCGGCGCCGGGTAACGCCTCCGCACCGCCTCCCAGTACCGGAGCGCCCGTCCCGTGTCTCGATCGAGAATCGCCCGCTCGAGGTCCGCGACGCTACCGACCAGACCCGCGCGAAGCCAGTTCTCGAGCTGCTCCGGAGCGACCCGGGCTCCGGGACCCAGGCGGAGGGCCAGACGGTCGAGCTCATGCGACAACTCCAGGAGATTCGGCCCCACCGCCTCGACCAGCTTCCGAGCCGACTCCGGCGGAAGATCGAGCTCGTGGCGCCGCCGCGCCGCCCGCTGGATCAGCTCCACGGCCCGCTCGAACGTCGGGTGATCCAGCTTCACGATCGTCGCGACGCGCTGCAGGGTCCCTTTCAGAAACTGGTTCGCCCGCTCCAGCTCCCACAGCGCCTTCTCGCTCCAGAGGACCAGATGGATCCCGGCGCTCGGGCGCTCGAACCACCCCCAGAGCTCCTCCCGGTCCCCCTTCGCCGCACGTCCATATCGCTCCGGCTCCTGAAGCACCACGAGCCGCGTCTCCGAGAAGAGCCCGACGCTGCGCAGGCCGGCATTCAGATCGGACAGCGGAACCTCCCTGGCGGAGATCACCTCCCGGTTCCACTTCCCCACCTCCTGTCCGGCCAGGATCTTCTTCTCCAGCTCGGAGAGCACGACGTCCCGCAGCAGGACCTCCGGCCCCGCGAGGAAGAGGCTCGATGGCGGACCGTCTCGATCCAGCGAGGAGAGGAACGTCTTCTCGTCGAGGCGACGAGCGGCGCGCGGGCGGCTCACCACTGCTCCATCGTCCGGGCCAGGAAATCCTCCGCCAGCTCCGCGATCGCCCGTTCGCGCGCTTCCTCCTCCGTGGTCAGCTCGCGGTCCCCCTCCGCGGTCACCGAGTAGACCGCCGAGGCGGTCATCGCCTCTTCGTTCCAGAGATCGCGATTCTTCCCGAGATCGCGAAAGCGAGCGGTGAGGCGGAGAACCACGATGTAGTCCAGCGGCGTTTCGTCCGCGGAGTAGTTGTAGACCTTGTTCTCGTAGGAAGTCACCGTACCCTCGAGGATCGCGTCGGCGCGCGACTCCCCGACGATGCGCAGGCGGTTGTCGGACAGGAAGCGCTGGGTGACCGCCTCCGTGACTTCGTCTGCGATCTCGAGCTCGAGGGTCTCGTTCTCGAAGATCGGAACGGCGAGGGTCTCGATGTGGGCGGGAAGCGAGCTGCCCGTGAAGGAATAGGGGCCGCAGCCGGCCAGCCCGCCGGCCGCGAGGAGCGCCGCGAACGACCCCGCCAGGACCGCCGGGGTCCCACGCTTCTCGTCTCTCCACCGCATGGGTGGAGTATAGGAAGCGCGCGGGGGCGCCGGCAACGGGGCGAACGGCCGGCCCCCCGAACCGTGTCTCAGCCGGCGCCGGCCTGCATCTTCTCCCGCAGCCGGTACTGCTTCATCCGGTACCGGAGCTTGTCCCGCGTCGTCTGCAGGATCTCGGCGGTCCGTGTCTGGTTCCAGGCCGCCGCGTCGGAGGCGCGGAGGATCAGTCCCTTCTCCACCTCCTCGATCCACTGTTCGAACGGGATCCCGTCGGGGTCGACGACCCCCTCGACCAGAACGCGCCGCAGCGCATCGAGCAGGTCGTTCCCTGCTCCATTCCCGTCCCCGGCCGGATCGACGCCCAGGTTGACGTGATTCGCCTCGATCCGGTCGCCGTCCTCGAGGAGGATGGTCCGCTCGAAGACGTTGCGAAGCTCCCGGATATTGCCCGGCCACGCGTACTCCACCAGCTTCTGCATCGCTTCGGGAGAGATCGAGCCGAACTTCTTCCGGAACGCCCGGCTGAACATGTCCACGTAGTGCGAGGCGAGCAGCGGGATATCCTCACGCCGCTCCCGCAACGGCGGCATCCGGATCGGCACCACCATCAAGCGGTAGTAGAGATCCTCCCGGAAGGTCCCTTCCTTCACCATCCTGCCCAGGTCCTGGTTGGTCGCCGAGATGATCCGTACGGCGACGCTGATGTCCCGGGTTCCGCCGACCCGCCGGAACGTCATCGTCTCGAGGACCTTCAGCAGCTTGACCTGGAGGTTCATGCTCATCTCCCCGATCTCGTCGAGGAAGAGGCTGCCGCCGTCGGCTAGCTCCAGCAGCCCCTGCTTGCGCGCCCGCGCGTCGGTGAACGCTCCCTTCTCGTGGCCGAACAGCTCGCTCTCCAGCAGCTCCCGCGGGATCGCCGCGCAGTTGATCTCCAGGAACGGCCCGCCGGCGAGCGGTCCGATGTCGTGGATGTAATGGGCGATCACCTGCTTGCCGGTCCCGCTCTCCCCCTGGATCAGGACGCTGGTCGTATCGCTCGCCGCGACCTTCTCGGCGATCTCGTAGACCGCCGCCACGGCGGGCGACCTCCCCCGGACGAACTCCTTCTCGTAGCGTTCCTTCTCCCGGTCGCGACGGTGCGTCAGCTCGCGGAGCGCCCGGGTCGAATCGAGGGCCTTCTGCAGGATCACCCGGAGCTGCTCCAGGTTCACCGGCTTCGTGAGGAAGTCGTACGCCCCCGACTTCATCGCCGCCACGGCCGTTTCGACCTCGCCGTACGCGGTCATCATCACGATCGGCAGGTCCGGCTCCCGCTCCCGGAGCCGCTCCAGGAGCTGGAGCCCAAGACCATCCGGGAGCCGGAGATCGAGCAGGACCAGATCCGCTCCCTCGTTGGTGAACCGCTCCCAGCCGTTCTCGACGGTTCCGGCCGTACGCACCGCGTAACCGTCCCCTTCGAGCGCCTTCCCGAGGAAGTGACGAAGCGATTCCTGGTCGTCCACGATCAGTATCGTTGCCGGCATTCTCATCTCCTAACGGGGTCCGCCTGGCAGATCGATCGATGCCCGGGTGCCGCCCCCGGGCGCCGCCTCGACGCGCAACCGTCCCCCGTGCTGTTCCACCACGCCATTGCTCACGTACAGTCCGAGACCGGTTCCTCCCGCCTTCGTCGAGAAGAACGGCTCGAAGAGATGCTCGAGCTCCTTCTCGGGGATCCCGGGACCGTGATCCCGCACCCAGACCCGCTTCAGCGGCTCGCCTCCGCCGCGGCTTCGCTCCCACCCGATCTCGATCGCCTGCCCCGGAGGCGACGCCTCGACCGCGTTGCGGATCAGATTGACCAGGACCTGCAGCATGCGGTTCGGATCGACGTCCAGCGTCGTCGACCGGAACGTCTCTTCCGCCGGGGGGCGGACATCGAAGCGGACGTTGCGGTCCCGCGCCAGAGGCTCCACCGTCTGGCAGGCGCGCTGGACCAGCTTCTGCGCCGTGACGGTCCGGAGTTCGAGAGGCTGCGTCCGGGCCGGCTCCAGAAGGTCGGCGACGATCCGGTCCAAGCGCGCGATCTCCGAGCGGAGGAGTTTCAGATCGCTCTGCTTCTCGTTCGAGAGGTCGGACGCCAGAAAGTCCACCCCCGCGCCGATCGCCGCCAGCGGGTTGCGGATCTCGTGCGCGACCGCGGTCGCGAACCGTCCGAGGGCCGCCAGGCGGTCCAGGCGGCGGAGCTCTTCCTCCATCGCCCGGAGGGGACGGAGATCCGAGAACGTGGCCACGATCCCGCCGGCGTCCTCCAGGTCGTCGTCCAGCGGGATCACGCTGAGGTTGACGGGGATTCCCCGGCGCGGTGCGCCGATCCAGATCTCCTGGTGCCGCCGGGGAGCCCGCTCCTCGAGGCACCGCTTGCAGACCTCGACCAGCATCGAGGAGCGATCGTTCAAGGTCGCGAGCGGCCGGCCGACGAGACTGGTCGTCTCCACGCCGAGAAGGCCGAGCGCGGCCCGGTTCGCTGCGGTGATCGTGCCGGCTCCGTCGACCGCGACCAGTCCGTCTTCCATCGCCTCCATCAGGCACTCGCGGAACCGGCGATCACGGATCTTTCGTTGCTGGTGCCGGACGCTCTCGAGCAGCGTCGCGACCTGGAAGGCGAGCTGCTCGACCTCCAGGGGATCGCTCCCCGCGCCCGTACGATCGTTCGGACGGATCGCCAGCAGACCGGTCGTCCGCGATCCTTGCTGATCCTGCGCCGGACTCCCCTCGGTTCCGCGCTCCGCGTCCGTGCAGCGGATCGGGAGGATCACGGGAAGGGGGATCGGGGTCCCGGCCGGACGCTCCTCCTCGCTCGCGTGATAGACCGACTCCCCCCCCAGCGCGGTCTCCCAGGCCGTTCCCCGGACCGTTTCCCCCGACCAGCGGACCGCCTCGCAAATCCCGCTCACGCCCGAGCGCGCCCGGTAACCGCGGAGCCCGCCCGCTTCCGCGCGCGCCAGGACCATCACCTCCGTCAAGCCGTGCGCCTGCTGCAGGTAGAGGCTCACCGTCCGGAGGACCCTCTCCTCCTCTGGATCGCGCAGGAGGTTCTCGGTCAGCTCGCGCAGGGCCACGAGCCGGACGTTGTCCTGGATGAGGTGTCTCTGCTTGCGCTCCAGCAGGTCGAGCAGGCCGAGGCAGAGCGCTCCCGCGTCGTTCTCCGACCCTCCCAGGGCGGGAAGCTCGGGGATCAAGGCGCGCAGATCATCGAGACGGGCACGTAGCGCGGTCGTTCCATCCGGGACCGGATGGAACGCGGATTGATCGGATCGAGACACGGGTCTCCTCCCGGAATTGGCGGTCCGAGTGGGTTATCGGCCGGCGGTCCGCGTTGGATGAGGATTACCGGGTTCGGGAAGCGGTCAGTCGGAGTGCGGAGCGGCCAGATGATCGAAGAGGGCGCGGTTCTCCCGCGCCCACGCGAGGAGCTGCTCGACCCCTTCCGCAGGGGTTACGCGCGGCTCCCAGCCGAGCTCCTTGCGCGCCTTGCGGATCGAGGAGACGTAGACCTTCTGGTCGCTCGGTCTCCAGGGCCCGAACTTCTTGGGGATCTCCCGACCCAGCCGTTCCTCGAGCAGCTCGCACAGCTCGAGCAGGGAGAGGGTCATCTCCGGTCCTCCCCCCATGTTGTAGACGCCGATCTGCGGGCCCCGCTCCAGGAACGCCTCGTAGGCGCGGACCAGGTCCTCCACCCAGAGGAGATCGCGGACCTGCCGCCCGTCGCCGAAAATCGTCAGGTCCGCACCGGTCAAGGCCGCGAGAACGAACCAGGCGACCCACCCCTGGTCCTCCATGCCGAACTGCCGGGTCCCGTAGATGCACGACATCCGGAACACCCCGACGCGCAACCCGTACAGGTGGCCGAAGTCCTGGACGTAGAGGTCGCCGGTCAGCTTCGAGCAGCCGTACGGCGTGTGCTCGCACAGGTCGATCCCGAACTCCTCGGGGATCCCATCGGTGAACGGGGCGGCGAAACCGTACCGCTTCGCCTCCTCGACCAGCGGCACCCGGTTCACGTTCGCTCCGTAGACCTTGTTGGTGGAGCAGTAGAGCACCGCGGGCTGGCGCGCCGAACGGCGGGCCGCCTCGAGGACGCGGAAGGTCCCGAGCGCGTTGGAGAGGAAATCGGTCTCCGGATCGACGGTCGAGGTCGTCACCGCCGTCTGGGCGGCCGCGTGCAGGATCGTATCCGCATCGCGGACGATCCCGTCGAGGAGACCCGGCTCGCGGACGTCTCCCCGGACGCGCTCGATCCCCGGGACGTCCCCCAGGAGATCCCAGTTGTGGGAGCGGTTCGGGTCCGGCTTGTTCAGGAGCTGGCCGCGGGAGAGGTTGTCGACGATGACGACGCGATGCCCGCGGGAGGCGAAGTGGATGGCGGCGTGCGAGCCGATGAACCCGGCTCCCCCCGTGACGACGATCTTCCCCATTCACCCTCCTGCGCCGGGTTTCCGCCCGCTGACGGGAGGGTATCGGTGCGAAGAGCTGCTGGCAAGAGGAGGAGCGGGACCCGCCTACTGGCGCGCGGCGATCGCGTTGACCTGCTTCGCCAGCCGACGCGCCTCGCGTTCATCCAGGCCGGCGGCGATCCGGACGCGATGCATCCCGCTCGGCAGCGGGAGAACCTCCGCCCCTTCCACCTTCTGGATCGTCAAGGCGCGGACCTCCTGCTCGGCGCTTTCGCGGGTCGGGTGGAGACCGCCCCAGACCGCCCACGAGGACGAGGAGGTCGGCTTCAGAGACTCCCGCGCCGGCTCGGGGGCGCGGCGGCCGGAGGCACGAAGCTCGATCGTCAGATGGTGGGTCGTCCCGATCTCATCGTCCGGAACGAAGGCGTACCCGAACCCGATCGATCCCATGTCGAGCGCGATGCCGCCGTTGGCGCGCCACGTCGCCTCGGAGTCCTCGTTCCGGCCGGACATCCCGCCGATCAGGGCCAGACCGGCCGGCCCCCGCCAGCGAAGGCTCGCGG
>WJJW01000146.1 GCA_014729455.1 Candidatus Eiseniibacteriota bacterium | reverse complement strand
CGCCCTTCCTCGGCGCACACGGCACGGCGCCGCCATCTCCGCCCTCGCCGCGGGCGGCGACTGGGAGGGGTTCGAGCGCCAGGCCCGCTGGGCCCTCGACGAGCGCGTCGCCCTGCCCTGGCTCCGGGAGGTGATGCTGCAGGCCTATCTCTTCATCGGATATCCCCGGGCGATCCAGGCCCTGCAGATCCTCACCCGCTGCGGTCCCGAGGAAGAGCAAGGGCAGTTCTGGACCGATGCGGCACGCCGCCCCGAGTGGGGACCGCGCGGGCGGAACCTGTGCGAGCGGATCTACGGGCCGCAGTTCCGGCCGCTGCTGAGCGTCATGCGCCGGACGCATCCGGAACTCGCCGAGTGGATGATCCGCGAAGGGTACGGAAAGGTCCTCTCGCGGCCGTTCCTCGGCGCGAAGGTCCGTGAGCTCTGTGTCGTCTCACTGCTGACCGCCCAGCGCTCCTGGCCGCAGCTCGAGGCGCATCTCTCCGGAGCGCTTCGGGTCGGCGCGACCCACGCCACGCTGGCCGAGGCGGTGGAGACCGGCGCGCAGATGGCGCCCGAGACGGAGAAGAGCCGGGCCCTCCGCCTGGTGCAGAAGGCCCGGCCCTGAAACGCGGCCCGATCGAGGATCCGGACTAGAGGATCTCCGGAACCTCGACGTACTGCTTCCCGACCAGGGTCAGCTTGACCCGGATCTCCCAGTCGAAGTTGGTCTCGACATTCGTCGGAGTCGACGTGCCCGAAATCGAGAAGGTCACGACCGGATCGGTCGGAACGTTGCCGAGGAAGATGTCGGTGAAGTAGGTCTCGAGGATCTGGTTGATGTAGTCGACGCCTTCCTGGGTCAGAGGCGCCGCGGTCCAGTCGGCCAGCTCCGGATCGTTCACCCAGACCGACTGGTACTCGATCAGGGTGTTGCCGTCGACCGTGATCTCCCCGCTCACCGTTCGGTCGGGCGCCCCCGCGTCCTGCTTGACCACCCGATAGAAGGCCGACTCGATCCGCCCGACGACCTTCTCGTCGAATCCGTTGTCCTCGAGGATCTGCTGGATGTCCGCATCCTCGGTCAGGTTGACGACCGTCTGATCGTTGTAGACGTTCTCGGAACCGCGCGCCTCGAACAGGGCGGTCACGTTGGCGCCCACGACGACGTCGATTCCCTTCTCTTCGAGGCAGGTCTCCCCGGTCAGCCCGAGGCAGAGAACCAGGAACCCCGCCCAGCGGAGCGCGCGCAGCCGCTTCATCCGGTCGATCGCGTTCTTCAGATTCTTCGTGCGCATCATCTTCATCCTCAATTCCCCACGCTCAGGCCGACCGCGTAGCTCGTCTGCGAGGACGTGCTGATCTCTCCGTGAAGATGGACCACGGAGAAATTGATCCCCAGCCCGGCGGTGATGTGCAGGTTGGACTCGGTTTCGAAATCGACGCTCAGCTTCTCGGCGGCCGCTTCCGACTCGTAGTCGACCGTCATGCCGAAGGAGTCGTAGGCGATCCCGAGATACGGCTCGAAGGCGGAGTACTGCCGGCTCGCCTGCACGCCCAACGTCAGCGCCGTCGCGTCGACCAGATCGTCCCCGAGCTTGAAGTTCTGCCAGAAGACCATCGCGGCGAGATCGACCGGGCTGTCCTGCAGGTACTGCGAAATGCTGTGCCGGGCGCCGAGGCCGATCAGGGAGAGGTCCCCGAGCTCGGCGTCGCCGGTGTCGAGGGCGATGTACCGGAAGATCCCCTGCGTACCCCGGAACGACCCGATCGTGATCTGCGGAACGGCCACTCCGATCGATCCGACGTCGAAGCCGCCCGGAAAGTACGCGACCGTCCCGGACTGGCCGTCGACGCGGACGGCCGTCGTGTCGCCGATCACGGTCGGAGCTTCGTAGCTCGTGACGCCCGGGTCGTCCGGGAAGAAACCCGCCTCCGTCTCGGCGTCGAACGTGCGGTCGTCATCGCCGAAATCCACGAGCATCGTCTTCACTTCAACATTGACGTGGAACCCTTCGACCGGGATGTACGCGCTCCGGAAGATCCCGGAATGGAGAGCGGCGCCGAAGCCTTCCTGCAATGGCTTCAGGTATCCCTCCGCGTTCTGTCCGGTATAGCTGCTGAGGTTCCCCTCGATTTGTGCGACCGCCGGACCGGCCGGCACGAGACCGGCGAGCGCCACGGCGACCGCGGTCCAAAGATAGATCCTCGATCTCATGTCTCCTCCAACGGGAATGGGAGGTCATCGTTACTCGTCAAGTTCGAGACGGTTCGCCGATCCGGCGGCTGTACGACCGGCTACGTTCCGGATCGGCGCTACGCTAGCCCAGATCCAGACCGAGCGAAAGCTCGAAATTCAGCGGTCTCGTCGCTCTCGCGGCACGATTCAGACCCGTCAGACCCGCTCCGATCCCTCCGGGGCCGCGGAAGCCCCCCCCTCCCGGCCGGCGGCGCCGCGGTCGCCGCGCGCCAGGCTCCATTTCAGGGCCGGCGGCGTCGCCATCGTCGTGATGATCACCATGATCACGACGGCGGAGAAGATCGCCTCGTCGACGATCCGTTCTCCCGCGAGCGTGAGGGTGAGGCCGATGTTCGCGAAGATGAGTCCCACCTCGCCGCGCGGAATCATGCCGATGCCGATCGACAGACGATCCAGCCGATCCCCGATCGCGCCGAGCGAGCAGGCCTGCTTGCCGATGATCGCCGCCAGCGTCAAGAGCGCCGCGAGGCCGAGCACCTCACTGCGCGCGAACGCAGAGAGCTCGACCCGCATCCCCATCAGCACGAAGAAGACCGGGACGAGGAAGGCGGAGATCGGCTGGATCAGCTCTTCCAGCTCGTGCTCTTCCCGGCCGACGAATCCGCGGAAATGGACGTCCTCGAGGATCAACCCCGCCGCGTAGGCACCGACGATCGGGGCCAGACCGATCTTGCCGGCGATCGCGGCGAAGAGGAAGCAGATCCCGAGGGCGAACGAGAGCAGCACGCCGCGGACCCTCAGCTTCGAGGCGACATAGAACAGGCGTGGCGAGACGAGCAGACCGATCCCGATCGCCCCGGCGAGGAAGAGGATCGCCTTTCCGAAGATCAGTGCGATCGAACCGCCGGACAGATCGGTCCCCTGATTCGCCGCGGTGATCATTCCCACGACGACCGCCAGGATCACCAGACCGAGGATGTCGTCGATCACCGCGGCGCCGAGGATCACCCGGGCTTCCTTCGATCGGGACTTCCCGAGATCCTGCAGCACGCGGGCGGTGATCCCCACGCTCGTCGCCGTCAGCGTCGCACCGAGAAAGATCGACACGTAGATGCTGTGGTTCGGCAGCAGCCACATCCCGACCCCGAATCCCAGCGCGAACGGGGTGACGATCCCGAGCAGGGCGACCAGCAGGGAGGGAAGGCCGACCCTCATCATGTCCCGCACGGTGGACTCGAGGCCGACCTCGAAGAGGAGGATGATGACGCCGATCTCGGCGATGATCGAGAGGACCTCGTTCTGTTTCATCGCTTCGGCGACGTCGATTCCGAGGAGCCCGAGGTTGCCGAGCAGAACCCCGAACACCAACTCCCCCAGCACCGCCGGCTGCTGGATCCGGACCGCGAGGTCCCCGCCGAGCTTCGCCCCCGCGAGAATCACCGCGAGGGAGAGAACGACGTTGGCGACCGCGGCTCCGTGCCCTCCCTCCTCGGCATGGCCCCCGTCGTCGGCGGCGAGGACGGGAAGCCCGCCGATCGCGAGCGCGGCGAGGACCAGGACGAGCGCCAAGAGGCGCCGATTCGTCAGGAGTCGAACGTTCATCCGGATGATGATGACCGGGCGATTCCCGCTTTGCAAGCGGTTGCTGACGGCGGAGTTTCGGTGGTTCGACCGGAGACGTCGGACCTTCTGGCATACTGAGTCGTTCGCTCGTTCGGGAGGGGGAGACGGACGGCGGGCCGGTGTTCCGCTTGGATTCACCGGGGACTTCGAGAGAGGAGGAACGGAATGAGCACGATCAGAATCGGGATCAACGGGTTCGGGCGGATCGGCCGCTGCGTCTTCAAGCTGGTCTCCAAGCATCCCCAGTTCGAGGTCGCGGCGATCAACGACCTGGCCGACATCTCGGACCTCGCCTACCTGCTGAAGTACGACTCCGTCCATGGTTGGTACCCGTCGAAGGTCGAGAACACGGAGCGGGCGCTCCGGGTCGACGACCGGGAAATTCCGTTCTTCGCGAACGAGGATCCGGAGTCGATTCCCTGGGGCGAGCTCGGAGCCGACATCGTCATCGAATCGACCGGCGCGTTCCGCCAGCGGGAGAAGGCGGCCCGGCACCTGAAGGGAGGGGCGAAGAGAGTGATCATCTCCGCTCCCTCGACCGACGCCGACGGGACGTTCCTCCCGGGGATCAACACGGGCGACTTCGATCCCGAGCGGCACACGATCGTCTCGATGGCCTCTTGCACCACCAACTGCCTCGCGCCGGTGGCGAAGGTCCTCAACGACCGCTTCGGGATCGAACACCTCGTGTTCACCACCGTTCACGCCTACACTTCCAGCCAGTCGCTGATGGACATCCCGACGCGGAAGCGCCGGCGCGGTCGGGCAGCGGCCGTCTCGATCATCCCGACGAGCACCGGAGCGGCGGTCGCGACGACCCAGGTCCTTCCCGAGCTGGAAGGGAAGCTGCAAGGGATGGCGATGCGCGTGCCGGTCCCGGACGGTTCGATCACGGACATCGTCGCGATGGTCGGCGCCGACGTCACCCCGGACGCGGTCAACGACGCGCTGCGGGAGGCGGCCGCGAAGGGGGACATGGCGGGGATCCTGCGCGTGACCGACGAGGCCCTCGTCTCCCGGGACATCATCGGCGATACGCACTCCTCGATCGTCGACGCGCAATCGACCTCCGTGCTCCGCGACCGCGTCGTGAAGGTGCTCTCCTGGTACGACAACGAGTGGGGCTATTCCGCCCGGCTGGTCGACTTCGCGGGTCTCGTGTCGAAGCGGATCGGCTGACGGGCGACCTCGCCCGCGGGACTTTGCGGGGGTGCGCATGGTACAATCGTTCCGCTCGGTTCGGAGGAGCCAGACAACCACAGGAGGTCCCCGATGAGAACCGCCGCGCTCCGACTCTGTGTGCCGCTCGCCCTGGTCCTGGTCTCGCCGCTCTCGGCCCCGGCCGAACCGGTCCCGACGGATCCGCTCGGCGGAACCGGCGGAGGCCCGATCGACGGCTCCTTGCTGGTCCGGGTGGTCCGGGACGGCACCGTGGATCCGATCGCGGGAGCCTTCGTGATGGTCGGCCCGCACCCGGGCGTTCCGTTCGAGGAGAACTGGGGATTCGCCTCCGCGGAGGGAGAGATCCTCTTCGAGGATCCCGGCCTGATCGGACCGATCGCGGTCACCGCCGCAGCGGAGGGATCGCGGACCCTCTCGCTGCTCGAAGTCGACGCGGCCGACATCGTCGTGCCGCTCCGGCCGCTCGAGCCGGCCGGCCCGGTGTACGAGATCGGTGACTTCGTCGGGGGGATCGACGTCGACAACGGTCCGTTCCACGCCGGGGACGGCAACCTGGATCTGGCGATCGTTCTCCCCTCGCTCGGGCTGTCGGACCTGCTCGCCTTCGATCTGGAGAGTCTCTTCGGCCCGCCCGAGATCATCGATATCCTCGGCGAGCAGATCGAGATCCCCTCCAACGTGTTCATCCCGCAGCAGTGGGAGCTCTTCATCGAGATCATCAAGGACCGCTACTCCCTCCACCTGCCGGAAGGGGAGCAGACGCTGGCCGCGCTCTCCGGCCGGATCCCGGTCGATGCGGTTCTCGAGGGTGGAGAGATCCCCGAACTCCTGCCCATGCTGCAGTGGCGTGAGATCGATCGGCTCGACTGGAACGTCACGGGCGACACGGGCGACGCCGACCTCTTCGTCGATCCGGACCTCACGGAGACGGCGAGCCTCACGCTTTCGAACGTCCCGGACGGCTCGATCGCGTACTGCGTCTCCGGCGGCGATCTCGACGGCGAGGCCGGTCTCGGCCGCCTCGTCCCGCTCGGTCTCGCTTCCCTCGATTGCCCCGCCGGGTCCGGCCCATGCGCCGGCACGATCGGCCTGACGACGACTCCCGCGACCGGCGAATTCACCGGGATGACTTACTTCCCGATGGTCGGCGCGCAGCGGACGGGCGGCGACGACCTGGTCGTCATCGTCGACCGGGCCGATCGTCCGCCGGACTACGACGTCGCGCTCGGGAGCTTCTTCGACTGGCTCGACCTGGGATACACGGACGGCCGGTTCGCCTGGAACGATGTCGAGAACGCGGGCAACGGGAGCCCCGAGGTGGACGTGCAGGTATCGCGGATCACCGATCCCGCCGTGGATCGGGTGGTCTGGGAGCTGTTCGCTCCCGGGCCGCGGACGGGGTTCGAGCCGCCCCTGCTCCCGCCGGAGGCCCCGGCCGGTCTGGCGGAGGGATCGGAATACCGCTGGGAGCACGTCTCGCTCGGGCTCGGGTTCGACCATCCGTTCGACTTCGACGCATTCTCCTTCTCGGAGATCCTCGCCCACGGATCCCACGGCTCCCTGGATCGCCGGAGCATCGTCTACGAGCCGCCTCCCGCCTCGGTCCCCGGATCGGAAGAGGGAATGGAGCGGCTCCTCCTGGCGGCGCGACCGAACCCGTTCCGCGAGGACGTCGCGGTCTCGTTCCACCTGCCGCGGTCGGAAGAGGTCGAGGTTTCGGTCCTCACCGTCGGCGGCCGGAGGGTGGCCGATCTGGCGGGAGGAACGCTGGCGGCGGGACCGCACCGGTTCGTCTGGTCCGGTCGTGACGGGACCGGACGGCGTCTCCCGAGCGGGCTGTACTTCGTCCGGGTCGCGCTCTCGGATCGAACCACGACGCGGCCGATCCTGCTTCTGCACTGAACCGCGGATCGCCTTGCGGATCACAACGCACGCACCGAATCCAAGCTGCAGAACGCCCCTCCAATCCGATGACGGAGGGGCTTTCTGCAGCGATTTTGTCGCTTACCGAATCCATTAGAAAACAGACTGACACACATCTGCTCGCGCGGGGTGATCATGGTGGCAACACCGGGGTGCGGTGCCGATAGTTCGGCTGCCGGATCGGACACCGGTGTTCGTGCGCCGCCGCCATGGCGGTGGGGGGTTCGTTCATCGATCCAACAGATGAAGCCGAGAGGCTTGCCGCGAGGACATCATCATGCGCTGCATCCGTGCCTTTCGGGGAGGACCCCGTCCGGGGCTTCCTCTCGTCCCGTCTCCGCTGATCGCCGTTCTGCTCGCCGGAGTCGCCGCAACCATGTCTCTTGCGGGAGATCTGCTCTCCCACGGTGTCACCGCCGGAGAGGTCGTTTCCGAATCGACGTTCCGTTGCATCGGAGTCCAGTGGTTCATCGCAGGCGATGACGACCTCGACGCGGAGGTCGCCGTCGAGTACCGGAGGCTCGGAGAGCCGGCCTGGTGTGACGCGCAGCCGCTCCTCCGGGTGGAGCCGGGCAGTTACAACGAGGACGGCGTCGATCCGGGGAATCTCCTGGCCGGTTCGGTCTTCGGTCTCCTGCCGGACACGGAGTACGAGATCCGGCTCGCGCTCTCCGATCCCGACGGAGGAGGAGCGGTCGAGACGGTCGTCGTCCGCACCCGCGCGGAGCCGAGCGATCCGCTTCATCCCCGCGTGCGCCACGTCGTTCCCGGCTCCGGAGGGGGATCGGGAACGGAGGGCGATCCGTTCCGCGGGATCGAGGCCGCCGACGCCGCGGCGGCTCCCGGCGACGTGTTCGTGCTCGGCGCCGGTGTCTACTCCGGAGGCGACGACCTGACCGCCAGCGGAACGCCGGAGGATCCGATCGTCTGGCGCGGCATCGACGTCGATCTCGTGATCCTGGACGGCGAATGGTCGGCGGACCCGATCCTCGAGGCCAGCGGCACCGCGCACGTCCGGGTCGAACAGGTGACGTTCGTGCGTCCGCGACGGACCGCGGTTCGAGCCTACGGGACGACCGGCTTGGCGATCCGCGGCTGCATCGTCGACGTCACCCAGGACAACGGGTACGAGATGGGCGGGATCCATATCCTCGGCTCGGAGAACCGAGACGTTCTGATCGAGGACAACGTGATCCTCGGACACATGATCTGGGAAGAGGGCCGGATCGACGACGGATACGCCTTGCGGGTGATGGGCAAAGGACACGTCGTGCGCCACAACCGGATCGACGGCTGGTTCGACGGAGTGAACGTCGGGGTCGACGACGAGTCGGTCGAGACGAGCAACTGCGACGTGTACGGAAACGAGATCCTGAACTGCACCGACGACGGGATCGAAACCGACGCCTCCCGCCACAACATCCGCGTCTTCGAGAACCGGATCACCAACACCCTCGTCGGACTGAGCGCCCAGCCGGTCTACGGCGGACCGATCTACTTCATCCGCAACGTCGTCTACAACTGGCAGCTCAAACCATTGAAGTTCCACATCTGGCCGACCGGGATCCTCGTCTACCACAACACCTTCGTCGGCGCGGATACGCGCGGCTGGGGCGGGGGCGAGTGGCGGAACGTCGCCCTGCGCAACAACCTGATCATCGGCGGCAGCCATTCGGGACCGACCGGGAACCCGATCTGCATCGACACGGAGGGGGTGCGGGCCGATCTGGACTCCAACGGCTGGTACCAGGCCGATCCCGAAGCGTTCGCCTACTTCAACGGCCGGTTCCATCCGACGCTCGAGGACTTCCAGGACGAGACCGGGATGTCGCTTCAAGCGAAGCTCGTCGACGTCGGGATCTTCGAGGACGCCGAGGAGCCGCCTCTCGGATCGTACCTGGGTCGGGAGGGGTTTCCGCCCGCTTACGCACCGGGCAGTCAGGACCTCCGACTTCGGGGCGGCTGCAACGCCGCCGACGCCGGCGAGCTGCTGGCGAACATCAACGACGACTACACGGGGGGCGCCGCCGAGCTGGGGGCGTACGAGTGCGGTGTTGCGATGCCGCACTACGGCCCGACGGCCGGGATCCCCGCCTTCGTGGTCGAGCACCGGAACCCCGCCGGACCGCTCCTGCTCGGCGCGAGCGCGCCGAATCCGTTCCGGTACCGGACGCGCCTCTCCTATGAGCTGGATCGGTCCGCGATCGTGGGAGCGTCGGTCCACGATGCGCAGGGCCGATGCGTGCAGACCGTCCTGGCGAGAGCGGAGCGGAGGCCCGGCGTGTACGAACTGAGCTGGGACGGCCGGGACGGGGAGGGCCGGCCGGTCGCCGCCGGTGTCTACTGGTGGCGGATCGCCGCAGGCGATCGGACGGGAGCGCGGCGAATCCTGCTGCTCCGGTGAAACGGGCGCTGGTTCCTCGAAGGGGGACCGGCGCTACCGCGACGCCACGAGGAAGATGTTCTCCGAGAAGATTCCGATCCGGTGCATCCGTCTGGCGACGGTCGGCCGGAGGGGTCGCGGGACGATCTGCAGGATCCCCTCGGCGAGCAGGAGGATCCCCGTCGAGATCCGGAGCAGCGCCCGCTCCGCCTTCGAGCCGGCGCGCTCCTCTCCGAGCATGCGTCGGATCCGGCGTCTCTGTCCGGCATGCTGCACGTCGCGGAACCCGGACCGCCGCAGGCTTCCGAACAGCTCCCGATAGGTGTACTCCTTCAGGTGCATCCCCTCGGCGCTCGGCCGCCGGAAGATCTTCGAGACGTCGTGGGGTCCGGTCAGCCGGTGCGGGGTGCTGAGGAGGTATCGGCCGTCCGGCTTCAGGATCGCCCGGACCTCGGCGAAATGCGCCTCGAGATCCTCGGGGTGCAGGTGCTCGATGAGCTGGTTGGTGATGACGACGTCATAGGCCCCCTCCGGCTCGTAGAGGGTCAGGCGGACGCCGTCGCCGGCGTGCCAGCGGATCCGCTCCCCCCGCCGGCCGAGCAGCGCCTCGCCCCGTTCCTCGGTGATCTCGCTGCCGGTGCAGTCGTGGCCGATGTCCGCGAGATGCTCGAGCAGCTCCCCGCGGCCCGAGCCGACCTCGTAGATCCGCACCGGATCGGGTCCGATCGCGTCGGCCCACGCGATGAACTCCCGGCGCTTCTCCGCCTCCGACTTCTCGACGACGAACCGGTTCAGCCAGCTCAGCTCACGGTACAGCTCGGTGTAGCAGGCGGCGAAGACGTCGCGGCGCTCGTCCGGATCCGAGTCGAGCAGCCTCCTCGTCAGGGCCCTCTCGAGGTCCCAGTGCCGATGGATCATCTCCTCGGTGAGAGGACTGTCTTCCCGGAGGCCGTAGTTCTCCTTGTAGCGGTGCACCAGGTCGCTGGCGGGTTCCGGCATGCTCCTCCCTGCGTCGGTGGCGGATCGACGCCGCGGCCCGGCGTCCCGACCCCGTCGAGTGTAGGAGGAGGAGCGAGGAGGAACAAGCAGCGCGCCCTTCGCCCGGGCCGGCGAATCAGTCCGGTTCCCGCTCGTGCTCGTCCCGCTGGCCGTTCTCGTACAGCCCGATCACCTTGACGATCCGGCCCTGATCGTCCCGCGCGAAGGAGAGCCGGAAAAAGTCCAGGTCCCCGACGCGGAACAGATCCTGCGCCATCGGCTCGAGCCGCCGCGGCGGTTGCGGCGTCCGCTGGTAGTAGAGGACGCCGTCCTCGAGGTAGATCCTGCGCGGTCCGTAGCGACCCTCATACTCGGCCATCTCCTCGGCGGTCAGGGCCGGCGGCTCGGAGCCGGACTCGAGATCCTGGAGAGCCCATTCCCGGCGGGCGCGGATCCGCCCGTCCGGGGTTTCTTCGAGCAATCCCCGGAGGGCCGCTGCATAGGCGGCGTCCAGGGCGCTTTCGGATGGCACGGAGATGTG
>WJJW01000145.1 GCA_014729455.1 Candidatus Eiseniibacteriota bacterium | reverse complement strand
CACGGCCGGTCTTCGTGAACGAGTGGATCAGCAATCGCTTCCAGCCCTTCTCCTCGGCGATCCGCAGGGCGGCGGCGAGGGCCCGTTCCGCCGCCTCCGCGTCGACGTGGAGATCCTGCTCCATCACCGCGGCATGGATGATCCCCTGCAATGGCAGGGAGCCAGCCGACGCCGCCACCGCCTCCCCGAGAGCGATCGGTCCCGCGCGCACCGCCTCCTGCTCGACCACTTCGCTGGCGGCTCGTTTGATCGCGAGAGCCGGGCCGCCGGCCATCCAGAGGTAGTCGTTGGTCGGCAGGACGAGCGCGTCCGCTTCCGGCCACGCGGTTCCCGAGGCTTCGATCCGCACCCGGGTGCCCAGGAACTGAAACGCCATCCGATTCGATCCTCGCTACGCCGCGTATCCGTCGTCGGGATGTCCCGCCGGGGCCCGATCCAGACGCTCCCACCCGTTCAGAATCCGTTCCTGCAGCGCCTGCGGAGACCAGCGGGCGATGATCTCGCCGATCGGGGCCAGAACCGGCAGCGCCCGACTTCCCGTCCAGATCGCCGACCGCGCTGGAAGCGCCGCCACGAGAACCGAGGCGATGACACCCGCCAGGACGATTCCGCGAACCGTTCCCAGGAGCATCCCGAGGGCCCGTTCCGCCGGCCCGATCGGACGGTCGGTCCGGATCCCCATCGCTGATCCGACCAGCCGGATCAGGGCGAAGGCGATCAGGAACAGGAAGACGCCCGCGAGGATCTCCGCTCCCGGGATCCGCTGCGCCCAGTCGGGGAGCAGATCGAGAACCCCCGGCGCGAAGTGGAACCCGGCCAGGATCCCACCGACCCACGCTGCGATCGAGACCACCGTGTCCAGCAAGCCGTTCCGGAGGCCGGCCAGTAGACTGAGAGCCACGACAACGGCCAGCCCGACATCGACCGCGAGCACCATCTCCGCCCCCTCCTCATGCAGACGCCTCCCGACTCTAGCCGCGGCCGTTCGCGGGCGCAACGTCGGGATTCCACGTCTCGCCAAAGCGACGGAAACGCCGCCCGCTTCCCGAGCGGACGGCGCACACGGACCGACTCCGGCCGGGAGAAGCGATCAGTTCAAGGTGAACCGCATCGGGATCTGCACCCAGACCGCGACCGGCTTGTGCTGCTGAAGCGCCGGCTTGAACACGGCCTTCTTCGCCGCCACGATCGCCGCATCGTTCAGCATCGGAATCCCCTCGGTGACGAACGCGTCCTGGACCTTGCCGTCCTTGCCGACGAGGGCGCGAACCATCACCGTTCCCTCGACCTCCGCCTGCCGGGCCATGTCGGGGTAGACCGGCGCCGGGATGTCGATCAGGACCGGCATCTCCTCGACCGCCACGAATTCGTCCGGATCCGGGTTGTCATTCCCCGACGCCTGGGGAATGTCGATCACCAGCGAATCCCCTCCTGCTCCGCTGAGATCGCTCAGATCCGTCGGAGTCAGCATCTCGGCGAGCTGATCCTGGGTCGCGAAATCGGTGACCGTCGCCTGGAAGTCCGGCACGGGCTCCGGGATCCCGAGGCTCGGCGGAGCGACCTGCTGCGCGATCGCCACCTGCGCGCTCGCCTGCTGTTGCTGCGCGATCGAGGGCGGGACGCCGAGCTCCGTGTACCGAACGATCTTCACCTCGCGCGACCGGTCGTCCGTACTCTTCAAGTGACGCTGCACGACCCAGACCATCCCCGCGCCCAGATGGATCAGCGCGGCGATCACGATCGCCGAGGTCACGAAGCGCCGGTATCGCCGCCGCAGCGGATGCGCATCGCCGACGACCGGGAGGCTGGCGACTCCGACGAAGCTCATCGAATCGACGCGGGTCTTCGCCTTGCTCATGCCCCCGCCCCCAGAAGCTCGATATCCTCTTCGGTCATCGGGATCAGACTGAAACGGGTCATCCCCGCGATCTCGAGCTCGTCCAGGACGTCGACCATGATCTCGTACCGGGCGTTCCGGTGCATCTTCACGAGGATGATCAGCTCCGGATTGAGCTTCTCGTTCTCCTTGAAGAGCGGCTCCAGGTCGTCCATCGTGGTGGACACGACGTCGCCTTTTCCGACCCGGTAGAAGAATTCCTCGTTCCTATCGACGTAGAGGGTCAACACGTTCGATTCCGGAACCTCGACCTTCGCGTCGCTCGGAGGCAGATTCACCTCCATCGCCTGCGGGGCCCGGAAGACGGTCGTGACCATGAAGAAGATCAGGAGTAGGAAGGCGATGTCGACGAACGGCGTCATGTCGATACTGATCCTCACCCGCTTCGCCGGCCGTCTGAGCCCAACTCCTCCTTTGCCTTGTGGCTTGTCGCCGCCGGCGTCCAAACCGCCCATGGCGAACCTCCTCGCTAGTGACGCGTCCCGACGCCGGTCGGCTTGTCGAGACGTTCGGTCTTCAGCTCCGTCATCAGATTGAAGCGATTGGTGTTCGACTCCTGCAGCGCGTCCATTACGTCCGCGATGAAGCCGAAGTCGGCGTTCTTGTCGCCCTTGACGATGACCCGCGCCCCTGGGCGCCGGCTCCGAGCCGAGACGAGCGCGTTGAGCAGCTCGCCCTCCGGAACCTCACCGGTCGCTCCGGTCTCGTCGCCGATGAAGGTGCGCCCCTGCTTGTTGACGGTCACGACGATGATTCCGGTCTCCGGGACCTTGATCTCGGAAGT
>WJJW01000144.1 GCA_014729455.1 Candidatus Eiseniibacteriota bacterium | reverse complement strand
TGACCGACGAGAGCCTTCCCCTCGGCGAGGACCGGGCCGTGCTCGACGACGAGGATCTAGCGGACAGCGAGGCGGAGCACAAGCTCAGCCCGCGCCTCGGCGTCGGCTTCCCGGTCTCGGAGAAGACCCAGTTCCACGCGAACTACGGGATCTTCTTCCAGCAGCCGAACCTCCAGGACCTCTACGTCAGCTACGGGTACCTGGAGTACAAGACCCGGACCGGCGGCTACTACTATCCGTTCGGGAACCCGAACCTGAAGCCGGAGACGACGACCGCCTACGAGGTCGGCTTCACCCAGCAGATCTCGGAACGGTCCCGGTTCGACGTCACGGCGTTCTACAAGAGCGTCGAGGATCTCGTCCAGGTCCAGTCGATCAACTCCTCCCCGAACTCCTACTCGTCCTTCCGGAACACCGACTACGGGACGATCAAGGGGCTCGACTTCGCCTTCGACCTGCGGCGTACGAACAACATCGCCGCGACGGTGAACTACACGTTCTCCTACGCCAACGGGACCGGATCGGTCGCCAACACGCAGAGGAACATCGCCTGGACCGGCGGAGAGCCGCCGAAGCAGACCGCGCCGCTCGACTTCGATCAGCGCCACAAGCTGGCGATCAATCTCGACTGGCGGCTCGGCGACAACGCGGGCCCGCTGTTCGGCGACATGCACGTCCTCGAGAACACGGGCGTGAACGTCCTCGTGAACATCGGCAGCGGCAACCCCTACACGCCGACGAAAGCGTACGATGAGGTCACCCTGGCATCGGTGAACGTCGAGCCGGCCGGCCCGATCAACTCGCAATACGGACCGTGGCGGTATCGCGTCGACATGAAGGCGGATCGGACCTTCCGGTTCGGGGACTTCGATCTCTCCGCCTACGTTTGGGTCCTCAACGTCTTCGATCGCCGCAACCCGGTCAGCGTCTACACGTCCAGCGGGGACAGCGAGACGACCGGCTGGCTTTCGCAGGACTCGGGGGCCGCATCCTACAGCACGGCGGAGGCGCGGGCTCTCTACGACCTGGCGCAGAGGAATCCGAACAACTGGGATACCCCGAGGACGGTCCGTTTTGGCCTCAAGACCAGCTTCTGACAGGAGGAGATTCCGGCCCTCGCCCCGCGGCATCGGGGCGGGCCGACAAGGAGGTTGTATGAATCGGCCAATGAGGTGGATCCCCGCCTGGCTGGTCCTCGGTGGCCTCATCGCGGTGTGCGGCAGCGCCGCGGGCGTCTCGACCGGCCACCTCGGTCCGTTCGGGGTTCCACAGGTGATCGACAACGATACGCTGATCGACGTGAACAACATCGCGATGTACGTGACGAACCGGGGAGGATTCTCGCGCGATCTGGAGTCGCCCGGCGGTCCGTCCGGTCTCTTCTTCCCGCGCGGCACCGACAAGACGGCCGTCTACGCGGCCGGCCTCTGGTTCGGAGCGACGGTCAACGGAGAGACACGGGTGACGATCGCCGAGTACGATCTCGAGTTCACGCCCGGGATCATCTACGAGGACGGGAGCTGGGACAATCCGGCCGACCCGCGCCTTCGCGTCTACAAGGTGACCAAGGGGGACACGGAGAGTGACGATTACGTCAACTGGCCCGTCTCCGACGGAGCCCCGGTGGATGGGAACGGCGATCCGCTGATCACCGGTGACCAGATGCTCTGGGCGGTGTTCAACGACGCGGATCCGACGGTGCACAGCAACAGCGCAGGGAACACGGATCCTCTGATGATCGAGGTCCGGCAATCGACCTTCGCGTTCGACCGTCCCGCCCCGCTCGGGAACATGGTGTTCGTGCGCCTCGACATCACCGACCGCGGAACCGACACCCTCGAGGATTGCTTCGTCTCCCTATGGTCCGATCCGGATCTCGGCGGGGCGACCGACGACCTCGTGGGATGCGACACGTTGCGGTCGCTCGGCTTCTGCTACAACGCGAACAACGAGGACGAGATCTACGGTTCGGCCCCGCCGGCGGTCGGCTACGACTTCTTCCAGGGACCGATCGTCCCGAGCGTGGGGGACACGGCCTACGTCAGCGGCGAGATGGTCCTGGACTACCGGAACCTGCCGATGACCTCGTTCAACAAGTACATCAACGGGACCGACCCGGACAGTCCGATCGCCTCCTACAACTACATGCGGGGCCTCGATCGAGACGGTTCGGTCCTCATCGATCCGGTCACCGGCCAGGAGACGACCTTCTTCCATCCCGGCGACCCGGTCGAGGAGACGGGCTGGCTGGACACGAACCCTGCCGACCGGCGGCTGATGCTCTCCTCCGGTCCGTTCACGATGGAGCCGGGAGACGAGCAGCAGGTGGTCGTGGCGATCATTCTGGCGCAGGGAAGCGACCGGCAGGCGAGTGTCGAGCTCCTCAAGGTCTACGACGATCAGGCGCAGGCGGTCTTCGACGCGAACTTCGATCTCCCGTCCGCCCCTCCGCGTCCGACCCTCTGGGCGCAGGAGCAGGACGGCGCGATCGAGCTGATCTGGTCGACGGACGCGCTCGGGGACGTGCAGGTCAGCGAGGTCCTGGACGAGGAGTACCACCACCAGGGGTACAACCTCTATCAGGGCGAGTCGATCGCCGGACCCTGGAAGAAGATCGCGACGTATGACATCCCCGATTCGATCGCACTGATCTACGGGAACGTATTCGACGTCGACGCGGGCGGAACCCAGCAGGTG
>WJJW01000143.1 GCA_014729455.1 Candidatus Eiseniibacteriota bacterium | reverse complement strand
GTCTTCGTTCTTTCCGGCTCCCAGGCGACGTCGTCCCGCTCCGCGCTGGGGTAGCGCAGGAAGTACCAGGCGGAGTCGAGAAACGTATCGGAGACGTCCGTCTCCCTGCGGGCCGCGCCCCCGCAGCGTGGGCAGTCGGCATGGAACCACTCCTCGGCGCGCGCGAGCGGCGACACGCCGCTTGCATCCGGCTTGAAGTCGTCGATGTCCGGCAGCTCGACCGGCAGATCCTCCTCCGGCACGGGAACCGTCCCGCACTTCTCGCAGTAGAGGATCGGGATCGGAGGACCCCAGTACCGCTGGCGGCTGATGCACCAGTCCCGGAGACGGTAATTGACCTTCCGTTCCCCGATCCCCTGGGATTGGAGGTGCTCGGTCACCGCGCGGATCGCCTCGAGCGACGGGGTCCCGTCGAACGGGCCGCTGTTGCCCAGGACTCCCTCGCCTTCGTAGGCGACCCCCTCCGGAAGCTCCCCCTCGGCCGGGAAGATCACCGGAACGATCGGAAGGTCGAACTTCGTCGCGAACTCGTAGTCTCGCTGGTCGTGCGCCGGAACCGCCATGATCGCGCCGGTTCCGTACCCCATCAGCACGTAATCGGAGATCCAGATCGGGATCGGCCGGCCGGTGAGCGGGTTGATCGCGTGCGCGCCGAGGAAGAGGCCCGTCTTCTCCCGCGTCGCGTCGAGACGGTCGATCTCGGCCTGACGCCGGGCCTGCTCCCGGTACCGCTCGACATCGTCGGCGACCGCGGGGTCCCGCAGGTCCGTGACCAGCGGATGCTCGGGCGCGAGCACCATGTAGGTCGCGCCGTAGAGGGTGTCCGGCCGGGTGGTGAACACGCGGATCCGCTCGTCGCGTCCCTCGATCCGGAAGTCGACCTCCGCTCCCTCGCTGCGGCCGATCCAGTGGGTTTGCGCCTGAACGGTCTTCTTCGACCAGTCGATCTTCTCGAGGTTGTCCAGCAGACGCGGCGCGTAGTCGGTGATCCGGAAGAACCACTGCTCGGTGTCCCGCTTCTCGACTGCAGTCTCGGGATGCCGCTCGCACATCCCCGCGACGACCTGCTCGTCGGCGAGCACCGTTCGACAGGCGGGGCACCAGTTGACCGGCGCCTTCTTCTTGTAGGCGAGCCCGTTCTCGTAGAGCTTCAAGAAGATCCACTGGGTCCACCGGTAGTACCGCGGATCGGTCGTGCTGACCTCACGGCTCCAGTCGAGCATCAGACCCATCCGCTTGAGCTGGCGGCGGAAGGTCTCGATGTTCATTGGGATCAGGCGGGCCGGGTGGGTGCCGATCTTGATCGCGTAGTTCTCGCTGTGGATCCCGAACGCGTCGAAGCCCATCGGCTCGAAGACGTCGAATCCGCGCATGCGGTGGTAGCGACCCTGGATGTCCGCGCCGGTGAACGCGTAGACGTTGCCGACGTGGAGTCCCTCCGCGGACGGATACGGGAACATCATCAGGTTGTAGAAGGGGCGCTGCGGCGACGCGATCGGGGCGACGTTCGTGGCGTTCCTCTCCCAGTGCTCGCCCCACCGCGCCTCCACCTCGCGCGGATCGTAGGCTCTCTCCGTCATGAACAGCGGCTCCTTTCGCGGTTGATTCCGGAGAGGATAGACTACCTGCCCTTCTCGTGCTCCCACCAGGTGACGAGGTTCGCGTCGAACGGGTTATCCGGGTTCAGACGCGGGACCGGCCGGACCCGGACCGAGACGCCCCTCCTGCCGGTCCGCCGGCAGGCGACCTCCCCCCGGAAAACGACGACCCCGTCCCGCCGCTCCGTCTCGATCAGGGGAACGCTCTCGGTCTGCAGGAGGTTTCCTCCGCCCGAGATCTCCCCGTGGACCGCCTCGACCACGACGTCCTCCGGCGCCAGACGGCCGAGCCGAACGACGGCGCGCACCGGCATCTCGTGCCCGACCGGAAGGTCCCCCTGCTCGGTCTCCAGGTCGAGGACCTCCACGCCGGGCCAGCCCTCTTCCATCCGGCGGCGCCAGGAGGCGAGCTCGCGCGCCCCGGCATGGACCTGGCGGCCGATCCGCACGGTCCGTTCGTGCGCCGGTCGGTAGTAGCGGCGCGTGTAATCTCCGACCATCCGGTTGGTGTTGAACACGGGGCAGTAGGACTTCATCGACTCCTTGATCCGCGCGATCCATTCCCGGGGCAGGCCGTCGGCGCCTCGGTCGTAGAACAGCGGGATCACCTCATGCTCCAGCAGATCGTAGAGGGCCTCGCTCTCCACCTGATCCTGGACCTCCGGACTCTCGTAGACCTCCGCGTTGCCGATCGCCCATCCCGCCTCCGGGAGGTACGCCTCGTTCCACCAGCCGTCGAGCACGCTCAGATGCAGACCGCCGCTCACGATCGCCTTCATCCCGCTCGTTCCGCTCGCCTCGAGCGGGCGGCGCGGCGTGTTCAGCCAGACGTCGGCCCCCTGCACGAGCACCCGGGCGACGTCGATGTCGTAATCCTCGAGGAAGACGATCCGGTGCCGGAACCGCGACGCGCTGGCCAGGTGCACGATCTCCCGCATGATCTGCTTGCCCGGCTGGTCGGCCGGGTGCGCCTTGCCAGAGATCAGGATCTGCACGGGACGCTCGGGATCGTTGACGAGGCGCGCGAGACGCTCGGGGTCGCGCAGAAGCAGGCTGGCGCGCTTGTAGACGGCAAAGCGGCGCGCGAAGCAGATCGTCAGCGCGTCCGGATCGAGCACCTCCTCGGCTTGGCGCACGAGAGCGTGCGGCATTCCCCGCCGGCGGAGCTGGCTTTGCAGCTTCTCGCGCGCGTAGGTGACCAGCACCTCCCGGAGACGTCCGCGCGCCCGCCAGAGCTCGGCGTCGGGGATCTGGTTCACCCGGCTCCAGACGTCCTGGTCCCGCGGATCCTCCTGCCAGCGCGGGCCGAGGTAGCGCGAGTAGAGACGGGCCACCTCCCGGGAGTACCAGGAAGGGATGTGGATCCCGTTGGTGACGTGGGCGATCGGGATCTCCTCGACCGGAACCTTCGGATACAGCCCCTCCCACATCTTCCGCGACACGGAACCGTGCAGGAGGCTGACGCCGTTGGCCTGGGAGCTCGTCCGCAGAGCGAGCACCGTCATGCAGAACGGCTCGGCGGCGTCGTCGGGGCGGATCCGTCCCAGACCCATCAACGTCTCCAGCGAGATTCCGAGCCGCGCGCAGGTGGAGGCGAAGTGCTCCCGGATCAGCTCGCTGGAGAAGGTGTCGTTTCCGGCGGGAACCGGCGTGTGCGTCGTGAAGACGGAGCTGCCGCGGACCGCCTCGATCGCCTCATCGAAGCTCAACCCTTCCTGCTCGATCCCCTGACGGATCCGTTCGACCGCCAGGAAGGCGGAGTGGCCCTCGTTCATGTGGAAGACCGTCGGCTGCAGGCCGAGCGCACGGAGGGCGCGCACCCCCCCCACCCCGAGCAGGACCTCCTGGCGGATCCGGTGGGTCTGGTCCCCTCCGTAGAGCTCGTCGGTCAGCTCGCGTCCCTCCGCGTCGTTCTCGGGGATGTCGGTGTCGAGAAGGTAGAGCGGAACCCGCCCGACCTGCGCCCGCCAGATCTGGGCGACGATCAGCTTCCCGGCGATCTCGACCGAGACCTTCCGCGGGGCCGCTCCGTCCATCTCCTGCTGGAGCGGCAGCCGGAAGAAGTCGTAGGCGGGATGGCTCTCCTGCTGCCACCCGTCCCGGCTCAGGTACTGGCGGAAGTAGCCGCGCCGGTAGAGGAGCCCGACCGCCACCAACGGGATCCCCAGATCGCTGGAGCTCTTCAGGTGGTCCCCGGCGAGAACGCCGAGCCCGCCGGAGTAGATCGGCAGCGACTCGTGCAGCCCGAACTCGGCGCTGAAGTAAGCGACCACCATCTCGTCCCCGGCCTCGAAGCTGTTCGCGTACCAGCTCGTTCGCTCGATGTACTCGTCGAGCTCGTCGACCGCCCGGCGCATGCTCGAGAGAACCGCCTCGTCACCGGCGAGCCGATCGAGCCGCTCCTGGGTGAGACTGCCCAGAAGCTCGACGGGGTTGTGGTGGCTCGCCTCCCAGAGATCGGGATCGAGACGGCGGAACAGGTGGGCCGTCTCGGGATTCCAGGTCCACCAGAGGTTGCGCGCGAGATCTTCCAGCGGTCGCAGCCGCTCGGGTAGGTTCGGTACCACCCGGAAAGCCCGGACGTTCGGCATGGTCTCCACTCCCCGGTCCCGGGATCCTTCCGGCACCGCTCCATCCGTACTGATCGGTCCCCGAAAGGGGCTACTGTACCACAGGGCCGTTGCTTGCGAAGAGAGCGGTGGGGGCCCAGAATCGGAGCGATGCGGATACGGCAGCTCCACGGCTGGGCCCTCGATCCCGCGGAGGCGCGCGGGATCCAGGATCGCCTCCGCGGCAGGGTCCTCTCTAGACCGCTGGACTGGAAAAGGTTACGCCTCGTCGCCGGCTGCGATGCCGCGATCGCGGGTGCCGAGCTGCACGCGGCGGTCGTCGTGCTCGCGCTTCCGTCCCTGGAGGTCGTGGAGCGGAGGGAGGGATCCGCCCCGCTCCGGTTCCCCTACGTGCCGGGCCTCCTCTCTTTCCGCGAGATCCCGGCGCTCCTGGCCGCGTTCGGGGCGCTGCACCGCCGCCCCGACGCGGTCCTCTGCGACGGACAGGGGATCGCCCATCCGCGTCGCCTCGGGCTGGCGTCGCATCTCGGCCTGATCCTCGACCTGCCGTGCGTCGGGGTGGCGAAGAGCCGCCTCGTCGGGGAGGCGCGCGAGCCGGGGCCGCGCCGCGGATCCGCGACGCGCCTCGTCGATCGGGGGGAGGTGGTCGGCAGGTTGCTGCGGACCCGCGACCGCGTGCGCCCGGTCTACGTCTCCATCGGCCACCGGATCACGTTGCCCGACGCGGTCCGCCTGGTGCTCCGCTGCGGGGCGGGGTACCGCCTCCCCGAACCGACCCGCCTCGCCGACCGGTGGGTCGGTCTCCGGGCTCGGGAGCGCCGGCAAGCGGTTCGCTCCGATGCGATAGACTGATGGGATGAACCGGCTCCACCCCATCGACGCGATCGACCGAGCGATCCCCGACGGCGGGCGCCGGCTCGCCGAGCGGATCGCCGAAGCGGGCGGGCGCGCGTATCTGGTCGGCGGAAGCCTCCGCGATCTGCTGGTCGGAGGGACCGCGAAGGACTGGGACTTCGCCACCGACCTGCCGCCGGAGCGGATCCGCGCCTTGTTCCCCCGGTCGGTCGACGTGGGCGCCCGCTTCGGGACGATCCTCGTCGTCGATCGGACGATCACCTACGAGGTGACGACCCTCCGAGAGGAAGGACTCTACAGCGACGCCCGCCATCCGGACTCGGTCACCTTCACCGCGTCGGTGGAGAGCGACCTGCGGCGACGCGACTTCACGATCAACGCGATGGCGTACGACCCGATCGACCGCACGATCGTCGATCCGCACGGCGGGCGGCGCGATCTCGAGGCGGGGATCGTCCGGTGCGTCGGCCGGGCGGAGGATCGCTACCGCGAAGACGCCCTGCGGATGCTCCGCTGTGTGCGGATCGCCGGCCAGCTCGACTTCGAGATCGAGGAGGAGACCTACCGCGCGCTGGTCCGGTGCGCCCCGATGCTCGATCGGATCGCCAAGGAGCGGATCCGCGAGGAGCTCGATCGGATCCTCGTGCAGCCGCGCCCGTCGATCGCGCTGGAGCGTCTGTTCGAGACCGGGCTGCTCGAGCGGTTCCTGCCCGAGCTGGCCGACTGCTACGGCGTCGGACAGAACCGGTTCCACGCCTTCGACGTCTTCTACCACTCGCTGCACGCGATCGACCAGGCGCCCCGCGAGAACCGGGTCGTGCGCCTCGCCGCGCTGTTCCACGATCTCGGGAAGGTCGACACGCGGCGCGAGGACGGCGATGCCGTCACGTTCTACAACCACCAGAGCTGGAGCGCGCGGAAGGGGGATGCGATCCTGCGCCGGCTCCGGTACCCGAACGAGGAGCGGGAGCGGGTCGTCCACCTGATCCGGCAGCACATGTTCCACTACAACGAGGAGTGGACCGACGCGGCGATCCGGCGGTTCATCCGCGGCGTCGGACCGGACCACCTCGCGGATCTGTTCCGCATGCGGCGCGCCGACACGCTCGGCAACGGCCTCCGCCGGACCGCGCACAGCCCGGAGATCGACGAGCTGGCCGAGCGGATCGAGGAGGTGATGGCGCGGGAGAACGCCTTCTCCGTCCGCGACCTGGCGATCGACGGGCACGATCTCATGACCGAGCTGGGCATGCGCGAGGGGCCCGCGATCGGCCGGATCCTCGACTCCCTGCTCGACGAGGTCCTGGAGGATCCCGAGCGCAACGAACGGAGCGCGCTGCTGCGACGCGCCGAGGAACTTCGCCCCGAGGCGGAGGCGGCCTTTCCGCGGCGCCGCCGAAACGAGGGAGGTTGACGATGCCGTCTTGCTGGTCCTGCGGAGCCGAACTGCCGTACCGTCCGCTCACGCCGATCCCCCGGAGCGCGGAGTGCCCCTCCTGCGGGGGCGATCTCCACGCCTGCCGCAACTGCCGGCATCACGACCCGGCGGTGAACAACCAGTGCCGGGAGCCGAACGCGGAGTGGATTTCCGACCGGGAGCGCGCGAACTTCTGCGAGCTGTTCCAGCTCGCCGATCGATCCGGCGGCGCCGGGGACGCGAAGGACCGCGCGGCGGAGGCCCGAAAGAAGCTCGACGACCTCTTCGGAGGTCCTCGCTGACCCATCGGCACGGGGCGCCGGCCGATCCCCCGCGCGAGCGCGTCTAGACGACGAAGAACTGATCCGGATCGAACGACAGCGCCTCGTCGCTGAGAAACGCCTCGCCGTACCGCGCGCCGATTCGGATTCCGTGGTACTTGCGGATCGTGTCGAGCAGCTCGAGGATCGTGTTCTCCACACGCCAGATCTTCATCTGGCTCTCGTACGCCCGGATGGCGGCGTGGACCTCGTCGATCACGTCGGAGACGTCGACCACGATGGTGGGGAGCAGGTCCTTCGGGACCATGTAGTAGAACAGCCGCTGAACGTCGTGATGCGGGAGCTCCGGCATCACGTTGCGGAACCGGGCGAGCTTCAGGCCGTCGCGGACGAGCTGTCCGGTCGCCGGGTGGTCCGAGTTCGCCGACCCGTCGTGGTGGTCGAAGCGATTCGTATGATACGGCGCGAAGACGATCTGCGGGCGGACCTCCCGAACCACGCGCGCGATGCGCAGCCGCCCCTCGGGGTGATTGACGATCTCCGTGTCCGGAAAGTCGAGGATCCTGCCGTCGGTTCCCATGACGCGGTTCGCCGCGGCGAACTCCCGAGCGCGGGTTTCCGGATCGCCGAAGGTCCCTTTCTCTCCTCGGGTCAGCGCGACGCTCAGCACCCGTCTTCCGGAGCGGATCAGCCGGATCAGGGTCCCGGCGATCGTCATCTCCGCGTCATCCGGGTGCGGACTGAAGACGATCACGTCGTACGGTCCGGTTCCTCCCGTGTCTGGCATGACTCCTCCCACTTCCCCCAGTCTAGAACTGAACGTGCGGTCGATTGCCGAGCTTCTTGCGAAGAGCCTGCTCGATCAGGGCGACGGCCGCCTCCACGCCGATCCCCGCGGTGTTCACCTCGAGGTCGTAGGCCAGCGGGTCGTCGATCTCACGCTGGAACTGGCGGCGGATGAACGCGCTGCGATCCGCGTCCGTCCTCACGACGATCTTCTCGGCTTCCTCGTACGGCAGGCTCCGAAGCCGGCTGATCGTCTCGATCCTCTGGTCCATCGGGGCGACGATCCGGACGCTGAGACCGCGTCCCGGGTCGAGAAGGAAGTTGCCGCCCCGCCCGAGGATCACCGCGTGACCATGCATGGCGATCGATCCGAGCACACCGATCAAGACCCGAAGGTACTCTCCCTTGTCGACCAGGCTGCCTCGAAGGAGCCCATCGACCCAGATCTCGAACGAGCTCCGGTCCCTCTCGTCGAGGGAGTCGAGGATCGCCCGCCGGAAGCGATCTTCCTCCACCAGGACGTCGACGATCTCCCGATCGAAGATCTGGTAGCCGAGGTTCTCGGCCAGGCGGCGCGCGATCTCCCCGCCGCCGGATCCGAACGCGCGTGAGATCGCCACGAAGGGACGAAGGGGCAACTGCCGCGGCGGCTTCTGATCGGAAGCCTGCTCCCGCATCTCCGCTTCGAGCTGCCATCCCTTGATCTGGCGCTCGATGATCTGGTGGATCCCTGTCGTCAAGGCCCCCCCGCCGTCGCGACCCTCCCGGGGATTGAGTCCACCCGGGACCCGGCCGCAGTATAGCATCGACACCACGGGGCAGAAGGGCGGTTGCCGACCCGGGGATCGGATCGTCGACCGCGAACGGAGAGGAGGGTTCCGTCATGGCCACCTACGTCTTGATGACCAAGCTATCGACCGAGGTGCAGCGCGAGATCCACCACCGCGCCGAGATCGGCCGGCAGTGGAAGAAGGCCGTCGAGGAGAAGTGTCCCGACGTGAAGTGGATCGGCCACTATGCGCTCCTCGGCCCGTACGACT
>WJJW01000142.1 GCA_014729455.1 Candidatus Eiseniibacteriota bacterium | reverse complement strand
GATGAGGACCGCGTCGGTCCCGAGGCCGGATCAGCTCCCGCAGGAGCCGCGCCGGCTCGCCCTTGCGGTGTTGATCTCCGGAAGCGGGTCGACGATGGCCAACCTGGCCGATCGGATCTCCGAGGGTTCCCTCGACGCGCGTATCCGTATCGTGATCAGCAGCCGCCGCAAGGCGGCCGGGATCGAGAAGGCGCACGCCCGCGGCCTGGCGACCGAGATCCTGCCGCGCCGCCGCTTCGTCGAGGGGGACCGCTTCGACGCCGACCGGTACACCGCCGCGTTGCTCGATCTCCTGGAACCGCGGGCGGTCGATCTGGTCGTTCTGGGCGGGTTCATGAGCCGCCTCGGTCCGGCGCTCTTCGAGCGGTACCCGGTGGTGAACGTCCATCCCGCGCTGCTGCCGCGCTTCGGGGGGCAGGGGATGTACGGGCACCACGTCCACGAGGCGGTCCTCGGGGCGGGGGAGACGAGGAGCGGCTGCACCGTCCACTTCGTCGATCCCGAGTACGACCACGGACCGATCCTCGCGCAGCGGGAGGTGGAGGTCCGCTCCGACGACACGTCCGATACGCTCGCCGCGCGGGTACAGGCGGCCGAGCGGGAACTCTACCCCGAGGCGATCGGCCGCATCGCTGCCGGAAAGGTGCGGGTCGATCCGGAAGGGCGGGTCACGGTCCTTCCGTAGGTTCCTTCACATGTGGATCTCGACGACGTCCCGGTCGACCAGCGCATGGTCCCGTTCGACCGGCTGCCCGTCGAACTTCGCCGAGCCCCAGAGCCGCGCGAAACGGAAGTTCTCGGCGAAGTCCTTGTGGATGATCCGCGCCAGATCGAGGACCGTCGCCCCCTCCGGCACGACGAACGGCCGGCTCGTGTCGGGCGCCTTCCCCGGCTCCTTCGCGTAGACGCGCAGCACCCGCAACACGCCGAACAGCGTCTCCCGCAGGTGGTCGAGCCCATCGCCGGTGGCGGCCGAGACCCGGAGGAACGGCAGGTCCTCCCCGGCCGGCTCTCGCAGCAGCGCCTCGACCTCGCCGTCGGGATCCTCCTCGCACTTGTTCATCGCCAGGAGAACCGGCATGACGCGGGCGGCGAGCCCGAGCTCCTCCGGGACGGGCCGGCCCTCCGGCACGATCCGGCAGCGGGCGAGGAAGCGGGGGAGCATCGCGGCATGCTCCAGCCCCTCCGGATCGGTCGGATCGAGAAGCAGCAGGACCGCGTCGGCGTTGCGGGCGACGTTGATCAGCAGCGAATCGAACGGCTCGTGGGCCAAGGGCGGGGTGTCGACGAGCTGCACCTGGACGTCCTCGTACGGCATCATCCCCGGCTGCGGTGCATGGGTGGTGAACGGGTAGTCGGCGACGTCGGGACGTGCGTGGGTCAGAGCGGCGAGGAGCGCGGACTTCCCGGCGTTCGGCGGTCCGATCAGTGCGATCTGGCCGGCCCCCTCCCGCGGGACGTGACTCGGATCGTGGCGGCGGCCGCCGGAGCGTCGCCGCTGCTCCTGCTCCTGCTGGACCTTCGAGAGCCGCCGCTTGATGTCGGCCTGGAGCTTTTCGGTCCCTTTGTGCTTGGGGATCGTGGCGAGCATCTCGCGCAGCGCCTCGATCTTCTCCTCGTAGGTTTCCGCGTTCCGGTACCGTTGCTCGGCCGCCTGGTAGTCCGGACTCAGGTTCGCCGGCATCGCCCCCCCCGTGGTTCCGATCCGCTTCCGGCGTCGATTCTAGCGCATCGGGTCCTTGTTCCCCGACCCGTACGCCCCGTATCCTGCTCACTCCCCCCATCGGGATCGCCCGAGCCGAACGATCCGCGGCTTCAGACGGTCTTCGAGGTTGCCGAAGTGCAGAGTAGGGCGGAAGTTGGATCCGATCGATCGGGAGGATGGACCATGACCGACCACGTGCACGCGCAGGGCCGCAGGATCGAAATCTACGACACGACCCTTCGGGACGGAACCCAGGGACTCGGGTTCAATCTCGCCCTCGAGGACAAGCTCGCCATCGCCCGTGAGCTGGACCTGCTGGGGGTGGATTACATCGAGGGAGGCTATCCCCTCTCGAACCCGAAGGACGTCGCCTTCTTCCGGGAGATCAGCGCGAACCCGCCCCGGAACGCCAAGGTCTCCGCCTTCGGGATGACCCGGCGGAAGGGGATCCCGGTCGCGGAGGATCCGGGGATGATCGCGCTGGTCGAGGCGGGCGTCCCCGCGATCGCCCTCGTCGGCAAGACCTCGGAGTTCCACGTCCGGGAGGTGCTCGGGGTTCCGTCCGAGGAGAACCTGCGGATGATCGGCGAGAGCGTCGCGTTCCTGACCGGGAAGGGCCGGGAGGTGATCTACGACGCCGAGCAGTTCTTCGACGGATTCAAGCTGAACGCCGCTTACGCGATCGAGACGCTGCGGGCCGCGGCGAAGGGGGGAGCGCGGCTGCTCTGTCTTTGCGACACCAACGGCGGGACGCTGCCCGACGAGGTCGGCGAGATCGTCGATGCGGTCGCCGCCGCGATCCCGGAGACGCCGGTCGGGGTCCACCTCCACAACGATTCGGGCGTGGCCGTCGCCAACGCGATCCGCGCGGTGCAGCGCGGAGCGATCCAGGTGCAGGGAACGATCAACGGCGTCGGGGAACGCTGCGGAAACGTCGACCTGATCCCGGTGATCGCGAACCTCTCCCTGAAGCTCGGCTACGAGGTGCTCAGCGGACCGGAGAGCCTCGAGCGCCTGGTCCGGGTCAGTCGCTTCGTCGACGAGGCGGCGCATCTCACCCCGCAGGTTCACCAGCCGTACGTCGGACCGGCCGCGTTCACTCACAAGGGGGGGATGCACGTCCACGCGGTGATGAAGAACGTGACGACGTACGAGCACGTCCCGCCCGAAAGTGTGGGAAACGAACGTCACATGCTGATCAGCGAGCTGTCGGGGACGAGCAACGTCCAGGAGAAGCTGATCAAGATGCTGGGACGCAAGAGCGACGACCGGGAGCTCTTGAAGCGGATCCTGGGTCGGGTGATGGACCTGGAGAACGAGGGGTACGTCTTCGAGACCGCCGAGGCGAGCTTCGAGCTGATCGTCCGCAGGCATCTCGGCCTCTACCAGGCGCCGTTCGAGATCCGGCGGGCGTCGATCCTCAGCGAGGAGCAGACCGAGGCGGGCAGCGGGGCGCGCTCGGAGGTCGAGCTGCTCGTCGCTGGCCGGACGCGCTCCGGAAGCGCCGAGGGGCTCGGGCCGATCCAGACCCCGCTCGGGGCCCTCGTGGAGGCGCTCCGAACGGAGCATCCGGGTCTCGAGGCGATCCGGGTCGCCGACTTCAAGGCCCACTACCTGCACCTGCGGCGAGGCGACCGACCGCGGATCCGCACGACGATCGTCTTCACCGACGGTAACCGGAAGTGGGGGACGGTCGCCGTCTCCGAGGACCTCGAGAGCGCGATCTGGCGCTGCCTGGTGGAGGGGATCGAGGACGCCATCTTCCGGACGGAGGGGAACTTGCGCGACGCGATGGCGAAGGCCGCGGGCGGCGGAGGCGCGGCCGGGTGAGTCGACCGCGGATCGTGATCCTCTGCGCGGGCCAGTCGGCCCGGCTGCTCGGGGAGATCCTGCGGCGGGTGCCCGGGATGGAGTGCGTCGGCTACCTCGACGACGATCCGGCGAAGCGGGGGAAGCGGTTCTACGATCTTCCGGTCCTCGGCGGGTTCGATCGGCTCCCGGCATTGCGCGAGGAGGGGGTGGAAGGGGCGATCCCGGTCCTGGGCGACCTCGGCCTGCGGCTGGGGATGTTCGAGATGATCCGCGAATGCGGGATGCGGCCGGTGACGATCGTCGAGCCGTCGGTCGTCTCGGCGTCGGACCTCGAGCTGGGGGAAGGGTCGCTGGTCTCCTTCGGCACCGTGATCCT
>WJJW01000141.1 GCA_014729455.1 Candidatus Eiseniibacteriota bacterium | reverse complement strand
GGAGGGGCCCTTCCGGCAGGATCTCTACTTCCGGCTCGTCGTCGCTCCGATCACCCTTCCGCCGCTGCGGGAGCGGCCGGAGGACATCCCGCTCGTGGCCGAGTTCCTGCTGCGGAAGCTCTCCGACCGGCTCGGGAAGCGGCCGGCCCCGCGGCTGACCGAGACGGCGATGAAGAAGCTGGCGGGGCATTCCTGGCCCGGAAACGTCCGCGAGCTGGAGAACGTCCTGACCCGGGCGGTGGCGATGCTGCGGGGGGAGGTGATCGACGCCGAACGGCTCGAGATCACGCCGCCGCCGGCGGAGGGGGAACCGGCCGAGTTCACCGGCGGGATCGTTCCCCTCCGCGAGATGGAAGCGCGGTACGTCGCCCACGTCCTGCGGCGGATGGACTGGAACATCACGCGGAGCGCGGAGGCGCTCTCGATCAGCCCCACGACGCTGCGAAAGAAGATCACCGACTACGGGCTTCGCGGATCGGACTCCCCCGAAGGCTAGCGCGTCGCCGCTGAGATGGTGACCGCCGGCAGGATCGTCGCGACGAACGCGGCGGTCTGCGCCGCCTTCGTGGCGGCTTCGGCGGCCTGGCCGACCATCTCCCCCTTGGCGATCCTCTCGATCCGATCCTTCCGCTCATCGGGCTGCCACTTCTCGAACGGGACCGAGAGGAGGTCCGCGCTCTTCGCGAGCGCGATCAGGATCATCGTGCGCGGCTCGATCTCGTGCGTGTCCGAGAAGATCGCCGCGCGCATCCGGTCGACGATCACCCGCTCCGGCCGCGGATCGACCTGCGGGTAGGTCTTCCTACGGAAGAAGAGGAGGATCTGCTCCTCGTCCTCGTGAAGGATTCCCTCCTTGCAGAGGGCCGCGGCGATCCGATGGCGGAGGCGGGAGATGTTGCCGAACCGCCGCACCCAGGCGTCGAGCTTCGCGCGTCGCTTGGCGGTCCGGATCCTCTCGAGGCATTCGTCGAGGATCTCCACGCCGAGAGGCTCCGCCGAGACGAGGTCGACGAGCTTCTTGTTCTCGTCCGGCACGGCGATCCGCTCGGCCAGGAGCAGCTCGGCGACGAGCGCTCCGCCGAGCGCCGGGTTGAAGGTCTTCATGAAGAAGGTCCCCTCCCGATCCTTGAGGGCGAGGAGCAGGATCTCCTCGTGCAGGCGCAGATGCTCGCGGTCCAGGCTCATCGTTTCCTCCTGGTTGTTCGTTCCGGGCGCGGCGCCTCCAGCGCGGCGTCGAACCGGGTCCATCCCGCGTCGCCGACGTCGACCGTCCGGGAGACCGGGCAGCGGCCGGCCGCGCGGATCGTCACCCGGTAGGTTCCGGGCTCGAGGAGGCGCCAGTAGCGCCCGTGTCGCGGATCGGTCCTGCGCGGTCCGATCCGGGAGTCGTGCGCTTCGGCGACCACCACTTCGGCGACCAGGGGAAGGCCGGTTTCGGCGTCGGTCACCCGGGCGGTCAATCCGGGCCCGTCGAGCGCGCGCTCGAGCAGGGCGAAGCTCCCGCGGGCGACCCGGGCGGCGATCGAGTCGACGATGGCGCCCTCCCACCAGAAGCCGCTCGAGATCTCGGCCAGCAGGGCGCAGGCGCCGGTGGTCTTGTAGATCCAGCACTGCTCCTTCGGCAGCGTGTCGTAGGAGTACCAGTCGCCGTTCATGGTCACGGTGTCGGCTTCGGTCGGGATCCGCCGGGCCATCTCCTGCGTGATCGGCCGGTAATGGGGGGCGTCGGGTCCGTCCCGGCCGCGCGCCCGATCGTGCCACGGCCAGAAGATCATGTTCGGCAGCGTTTTCGATCCCGGGGAATGGAAGTCGACGACGATCAGCGGCGTTTCGCGGAGGATCAGGTCCCGCAGCGCGACCGTCTCCGGCTCCGAGAACGGGGAGGGGCCCTTGTACATGCGGTCCGTCGGATCGTCGCGGGGGTACTCCGACCAGCGGTAGTCCCAGTTGCGGTTGAGGTCCACGCCGTCCCGGGCGGGATCGAACCGGCCGTCGTGGTCGTTGTCGCGGAGGTTCTTGCGCCATTCCATCCAGCCGGGCGCTCCGGAGAAGACGTGACGGTAGCCGTCGACGTTGACGACCGGGATGCACCAGATCTCGAGGCCGTCGACGAACGCGGTGACGCGCGGATCGGTGCCGTAGCGCTCGAGGATCCGATCGCCCATCTCGAGGATCGCCAGGGTCCCGTTGACCTCGTTGGCGTGCTGGGCGCCGTGGAGGAGGAGCGCGGGCTCCGGTTCGTCGACGTCCGGATGGTCGCTGATCCGGACCGCGAGGATCGGCGCGCCGCGGACGGTCCGGCCGATGGTTTCCCTACGGACGATCTCCGGATGCTCCCGCTCCCAGGCCTCGAGACGGGCGCGGACCTCCTCGTAGCGCGGATAGCGGGGATCGGGGGCATCCGGGCCGACGGCGCCCGTCGTCCCGGGACCGCCGGAGGCCAGCAGCGCAGCGGCGAATGCGACGGCGCGGGCGATCTGTGCGACTGGATCCTTCACGTCGTGGTTCACTGTAGCAGATCGGCTTCGCGGGCTCGGGCGGCGGCGCGATCCCCTGCGTTTCCGGAACGCCGCGTGCTACGC
>WJJW01000140.1 GCA_014729455.1 Candidatus Eiseniibacteriota bacterium | reverse complement strand
CCAGCTCCGGGGAGGATCCGCCGTAGCCGGCTGGCTGCGGACGATCGGCGTCCGGCTGTCCCTCAATCGCGTGCGGAGGGACCGGTTCCGCCGGATGGTCTCGCTGGAGCGGGAAGGGGAGGCGATCGGACCTCCCGCGGTGGACCGCGACCGCATCCTGGAGCGGGTCCGCGCCGAGATCGCGACGCTCCCACCGGCGGAGCGGGAGGTTTTCCTGCTGCGCCAGGAGGGCTGGTCGTACCGGGAGATCGCCGGGCGAAGGGGCCACAGCGAGGCGACCGCCCGGGTTCTCTACTTCCGGGCCATCCGGCGCCTGCGCCGGATCGTCGAGGAGGAGGAGTGATGAACCGTCGATCGGATCAGACCCCGCACCCGCACGAAGACCGCCTCGCCGCGTGGGTCCTGGACGAGGAGGAGCCGACGGTTGGGGAGCGGGACCACGTCGATGCCTGCCCGCTCTGCGCGCGGCGTGTCCGGGCGCTGCACCGGCTGGAGGGGATCCTCGGGCGGATCGGGCGGGAGGAGGTGGGAGCCGCCGCTCCCGCGAGGTCGGGTTGGGCGGTTCCGCTTCTGGCGACCCTGGCGGTGGCGGCGCTGGTGGCCGCCTTGAGTCCGGCGGTTGTCTCGCGCGAGCCGGTCGGGGGCACCGGGGCGGCCGTGGCCCTGGAGCGTGCAACGGCGCTCTATCGGCAATATCCGGCGCCGGTCGTCGACTCCCTCGCGCTCGCGCTCGTCGATCGACGGCGCGACGCGGAGCCGCGACGGGGCGGGACCTGGGTCGAGCGGGTCCGGCGGCTCGATGGCAGGCAGGTGGAGGCGTTTCGAGAGATCTTGCGGGCGACGGGCTTGGGGACGCCGGCGCGCATCCGGTCCGAGGAAGGAGAAGAGATATGAGACTGCTCACGACACTGGCGATCGCTGCGTGTTCTCTGATCGGCGTCGCCGGGGCCGCGACCCCGCCGGAGGCTCCCTCGGCGCCGCCGCGACCGGAGGCGCCCGAAGCTCCACCGATCCACGAGATCGAGGAGATGGTGGAGGCGTTCCGGCTGCAGCGTCTGGCGGAGTCGCTGGAACTGACCGAGGAGCAGATCGGCCGGGTGACCGCGAGGCTTCGGGAAATCGAGGAGCGCCGGGAGGGGTTGGTGGCGCTGCAGCGGGAGAAGCTGGTCGAGATCGAAGAGGCGCTGGAGGCGGTCGAGGCTCGGGTGACGGAGGAGGCCGCCGGGCGTCGGCATGAGCGGGAGGAAAGGCTGGAGCGGCTGCTCGCCGAGCTGGAACGGGTCGAGGCGGCCCGGGAAGCCGAGATCGAAAGCCTCGAGGTGAAGCTGGAAGATCAACTCTCGGCGGTTCAGCGCGCAAGGATGATCCTCTTCGAGCGGGAGTTCGAGGAGGAGCTCCGGGGGATGCTGGAGGAGGCCCGCCGACTGGCTCCGCCGCCGCCCGCGCCGCAGCCGGAGCCGGCGCCTCGGGAGACCGCTCCGTCCCCGGATCCTGAGGAACGTCAGTAGCTTCCGCGCCCTGGCGGGGCGCGATCGGTTCCGGTATGCTCGGCCCCACGGTCGCGGAAGAGGAGAGAGGATGCTGCAGACCCATGGACGCCGCGTCGACCATCTCCGCCTGTCGGTCACCGACCGGTGCGGTCTCCGGTGCGTCTACTGCATGCCGTTCGGCGAGCCCCCGCACGCGCCGCGCGAGGAGATCCTCTCCTTCGAGGAGATGGCGACCGTCGTTCGCCGGCTGCACGACGAGTACGGTCTGACCCGCGTCCGGATCACGGGCGGGGAGCCGCTCGTCCGTCCCCAGCTCCATCGATTGATCGCCCAGCTCGACCGGATCGGGCTCGAGGAGATCTCGATGACCACGAACGGGCAGGTGCTGGCGCGGTCGATGGATGCCCTGCGCGAGGCGGGGCTCTCCCGGTTGAACATCAGCCTGGATTCCCTGGATCCCGACCGGTACCGCCGGACCACCGGCGGGGACCTGACCCGCACGCTGGAGGGGATCGAGGCGGCCGACCGGTCGGGGCTCCGTCCGTTGAAGATCAACACCGTGGTTCTGCGGGGCGAGAACGAGGAAGAGATCGAGGACCTCACCTCCTGGGCCCTCGAACGGGGCTACGAGATCCGCTTCCTCGAGCTGATGGCGATCGGGTGCGTGCAGGACGTGCACGCGAACCTCTTCGTCCCGACGCGCGAGGTGCGGGAGCGGCTGGGGAGGAGCTTCGCGCTCGAGCCGCTGGAGGGGGAGCCCGGCGCTCCGGCGCGGATCTGGTCGGCGAAGCGGGACGGCGTGGAGGGGACGGTCGGATTCATCTCTCCGGAGACCGAGCCGTTCTGCACGTCGTGCCGCCGGCTGCGTTTGACCGCGAAGGGGAAGTTCCTCGGCTGCATCATGCACGACGACGGGCCCGACATCCGGCCGGCGCTCCGGGCGCCGGGCGGGTTCGATCCCGACGCCTTCGACGCGGCCGTCCGGCAGGCGGTGGGAAGCAAGCCGATCGATCGGGTCTACGTTTCCTGGGGCCACATGATGTCGATCGGGGGCTGACGCAGCCGCGCGCCGGTCCCGATGGTTCGTCTGCCGCAACCGCTTCAGCTCCTGACCATCCGAACGACGGCAATCGCCGCGGAGACCCTGCAGGTCCTGCTGGAGGATCAAGGAGCGCTCGGGACCGCGATCGAGCGGAAGCGCGGCGCGCGCCTGGTCCACCTGCAAGCGTACTTCGAGGCGGACGGTCCGGTGCCGGTCGACTGGATCCGTGCGAGGATCGCGACCTTGCAGGAGAACGGCGTTCCGGTCGGTCCCGGCGAGGTGCGGGTGCGGACCCTGCCCGGGGAGGACTGGGCCGAGAGCTGGAAGAGGCACTTCCGGGTGATCGAGGCGACCGCGCGGTTGCGGATCGTCCCGACCTGGGAGGCGGATGCCACGATGGAAGGCGACCGGATCCTTCTGGATCCCGGGATGGCGTTCGGTCTGGGGGACCACCCGACGACGCGGGGCTGCCT
>WJJW01000139.1 GCA_014729455.1 Candidatus Eiseniibacteriota bacterium | reverse complement strand
GGAGGGGATCATCCAGATCGGGGCGCCGGTGAAGTCGGGGGACATCCTGGTCGGCAAGGTGACGCCGAAGGGGGAGACCGACCTCACTCCGGAGGAGCGCCTCCTGCGGGCGATCTTCGGCGACAAGGCGGGCGACGTCCGCGACGCCTCCTTGAAGGCTCCCCCGGGGATGGAGGGAGTCGTCATCGACATCAAGGTCTTCTCCCGCAAGGAGAAGGACGACTCCAGCAAGCGCCAGGAGAAGCTGAAGCTGGATCGGCTGAAGCGGTACGCGCGCAAGGAGAAGCTGCGGCTGAAGCAGGCGCGCGACGACGAGCTCAAGCGGATGCTCGAGGGACAGATCCTCGAGCGGCTGGAGTCGGCGTCGACCGGAAAGGCGATCTCCCGGGCGGGCCGGAAGGGGAGCTTCCACGCCCTGGAGGAGGTCGACTTCGACGACCTGCCCTGGCGCGCGCCGGTGGCCCGGAACAAGCAGATCAGCGAGCGGTTCTGGCTGCAGATGGAGGCCGCTCGGGCCGCGATGCTCAAGGTCGATCGCCAGCTCGAGAAGGACATCGACAAGGTCCAGCGCGGGGACGAGCTGCCTCCGGGCGTCGTCAAGCTGGTGAAGGTGTTCGTCGCCAAGAAGCGCCGGCTGTCGGTAGGCGACAAGATGGCGGGCCGGCACGGGAACAAGGGGGTCGTGGCGAAGATCGTCCCGGAAGAGGACATGCCGCATCTCCCGGACGGGACGCCGGTCGACATGTGCCTGAACCCGCTCGGAGTTCCCTCCCGAATGAACATCGGACAGGTTCTCGAGACGCACCTGGGTTGGGCCTCCCAGAAGCTCGGCATCACCGCCGAGACGCCGGTCTTCGCGGGCGCGTCCGTGGAGGAGATCAAGGAGTGCCTCCGCGAGGCGGACCTCCCGGAGAACGGCAAGACGATGCTGTACGACGGCCGGAGCGGCATGCCGCTCGACCACGAGGTCACGGTCGGCCACCTCTACATGATGAAGCTCTCGCATCTCGTCGACGACAAGATCCACGCACGTTCCATCGGCCCGTACTCGCTGGTCACCCAGCAGCCGCTCGGCGGCAAGGCGCAGTTCGGCGGCCAGCGGTTCGGGGAGATGGAGGTCTGGGCCCTCGAGGCTTACGGAGCGGCTTACACGCTGCAGGAGCTACTCACGGTCAAGAGCGACGACGTGCAAGGCCGGTCGCGCATCTACGAAGCGATCGTCAAGGGTGAGAATCCGCCCGAGCCCGGGGTCCCGGAGTCCTTCAACGTTCTCGTCAAGGAGTTGAAGAGCCTCTGTCTCGACGTTGTCTTCGAGTAAGGAGGTCTGAATCGTGCTCGAATCCGATAACAAGGGAACGCCGAACACGCCGAACGAATCGTCCGAGTTCAGCCTCAAGCTACCGTCGCTCGGTGGCCAGGAGATGCCGACGATGTCGGCGATCCGTGGGGAACGGGACAGCCGGCGGAAGTTCACGTTCAACTCGATACGAATTCGCCTCGCCTCTCCCGACACCATCGAGGAGTGGTCCTACGGAGAGGTGACCAAGCCGGAGACGATCAACTATCGCTCCTTCAAGCCGGAGAAGGACGGGCTCTTCTGCGAGCGGACCTTCGGCCCGGTGAAGGACTGGCAGTGCTCCTGCGGGCGGTACAAGATGATCCGCTACCGCGGGATGACCTGCGACAAGTGCGGGGTCGAGGTCACCCAGGCCAACGTGCGCCGCGAGCGGATGGGGCACATCCGGCTCGCCGTTCCGGTCTCGCACATCTGGTACTTCAAGGGCGTCCCGAGCCGGATCGGGCATCTGCTCGACATGACCGTGCGCAATCTCGAGCGGATCCTGTACTACGAGTCGTACGTCGTGATCGATCCGGGCAACAGCCCGTACCGCAAGCACGAACTCCTCTCGGAGGAGCAGTACCAGGAGCTGCGCGCCGACGGGAACATCAAGTTCGAGGCGGACATGGGAGCCGGCGCGATCCGCAAGCTCCTCGAGAGTCTGGATCTCGACGAGCTGTCGGCCGATCTGCGGACCCAGGTGCGGATCGAGACCTCGGTCCAGCGGCGGAAGGACATCCTGAAGCGGCTGAAGATCGTGGAGGCGTTCCGTCAGAGCGGCAACCGTCCCGAGTGGATGATCCTGACGATCCTACCGGTGCTGCCTCCGGATCTGCGGCCTTTGGTTCCGCTCGAGGGCGGACGGTTCGCGACCTCCGACCTGAACGACCTCTACCGGCGGGTGATCAACCGGAACAACCGACTGAAGAAGCTGATGGAGATCCGGGCGCCCGAGGTGATCCTCCGCAACGAGAAGAGAATGCTCCAGGAGGCGGTCGACGCGCTGTTCGACAACGGCCGGCGGACGCGCGCCGTGCGCGGGCAGGGGAACCGGCCGCTGAAGTCGCTCAGCGACATGCTGAAGGGGAAGCAGGGACGGTTCCGCCAGAACCTGCTCGGGAAGCGGGTCGACTACTCGGGCCGTTCGGTGATCGTCGTCGGTCCCGAGCTGAAGCTGCACGAGTGCGGCCTGCCGCAGAACATGGCGCTCGAGCTGTTCAAGCCGTTCATCATCCGGAAGCTGGAGGAGCGCGGTCAGACGGTCAAGAGCGCGAAGAAGCTCGTCGAGCGGGAGAAGCCGGAGGTCTGGGAGATCCTCGGCGAGATCATCAAGGACCACCCGGTCATGCTGAACCGGGCGCCGACGCTCCATCGCCTCGGGATCCAGGCGTTCCAGCCGGTCCTGGTCGAGGGGAAGGCGATCCGGATCCACCCGCTGGTCTGTACGGCGTTCAACGCGGACTTCGACGGTGACCAGATGGCGGTCCACGTACCGCTGTCGTTCATCGCGCAGATCGAGACGCGCCGGCTGATGCTCTCGACCAACAACATCCTGCTCCCGGCGAGCGGAAGGCCGGTGGCGACGCCGAGCCAGGACATCGTCCTCGGCTGCAACTACCTCACGAAGCCGCGGGAGAGCAAGCGGGATGCGAAGCGTGCCTTCGCGTCGACCGACGAGGTCCGTCTCGCCTACGACCATGGCGCCATCGCGCTGCACGCGCCGATCCGCGTGCGGGTGCGGGGCGAGCTGATCGAGACGACGACCGGGCGGATCATCTTCAACGAGGTGATCCCGAACGAGCTCGGATTCATGAACAAGACCTTCGACAAGAAGGCCCTCGAGGAGCTCGTCGGCATCTGCTTCAAGCGGTTCGGGAACCAGAGGACCGCGGAGTTCCTGGACAAGCTGAAGAGCCTCGGGTTCATCTACGCCACGCAAGCCGGAATCACCGTCGGGATCGACGATCTCGTCGTGCCACACAAGAAGCCCGACATCATCGCCCGGGCGAACAAGGAAGTCGCCCAGATCAATCAGCAGCACCGGGACATGGCGATCACGGAGAACGAGCGGTACAACAAGGTCATCGGGACCTGGACGCGCGTCCGGAACGAGATCGAGGAAGTGACGATCGACGGTCTCCGCGCGGTCGACGAAGGGTTCAACCCGATCTATCTGATGGCCGACTCCGGCTCGCGAGGAAACAAGGAGCAGATCCGCCAGCTCGCCGGGATGCGCGGTCTCATGGCCAAGCCGCAGAAGCGGGTCACCGCCGGGGCGGGGGCGACGATCGAGCAGCCGGTCCTCTCGAGCTTCCGGGAAGGGCTGACGGTACTCGAGTACTTCATCTCGACGCACGGGGCGCGCAAGGGGCTGGCCGACACGGCTCTGAAGACGGCCGACGCCGGGTATCTGACCCGCCGACTCGTCGACGTCGCCCAGGACGTCATCATCTCCGAAGACGACTGCGGGACGATCCTCGGCGTCGACAAGGGAGCGTTGAAGGACGGCGAGGAGGTCGTCGAGCCGCTCGTGGACCGTGTGCTCGGCAGGGTGACCGCGGAGGACGTGTGGGATCGCCGATCCGGACAAGTCCTGATCGAGGAAGGCTCGCTGCTCGCGCAGAAGGAGGCCGATCTCCTCGACGCGGCGGGGGTCGATCAGGTCAAGATCCGGTCGGTCCTCACCTGCGAGTCACGGCGCGGCGTCTGTGCGAAGTGCTACGGGAGCGACCTTTCGACCGGGGCGCTCGTCGACATCGGCGAGGCGGTCGGCGTGATCGCCGCGCAGTCGATCGGCGAGCCGGGGACGCAGCTCACGCTCCGAACCTTCCACATCGGAGGTACGGCGAGCGTCGAGGTCGAGCAGTCGACGATCACCGCGGAACGCGACGGGTTCATCGACTACCCGACCCTCTCCGTCGTGCAGCGGCCGGACGGGAAGTACGTCAACGTCGGCCACCGCGGGGAGCTGTATCTCCGGTCCCGCTCGTATTCCACGCGGGTGGCGGAGCTCGACGGGATCGTGCGGATCCCGCAGACGCTGGAGTTCGAGGAGGTCGAGGATCCGGAGACCCACGACTCCGTCCAGCGGGTGAAGGAGATCCACGACCGCAGCGGCTACGCGCGGTTGCTCATCGTCGACGAGAAGGGCAACGAGCTCGAGTCGAGGGAGCTGGATCGCGGCTTCCTGCTCCTCGTCCAGGACGGCGACAAGGTCAGCCAGGGCAAGCCGCTCTACCGGTACCGGGCCGTGATCGACCGCTACACGCCGCGCTACGGGACGATCATCTACCATTCGACCGGTGCGGAGGTGAAGACGGGACAGGTCCTCTTCGAGTGGGACACCTTCAACGAGCCGATCGTGACCACCGAGACGGGATCCGTGCACCTCGTCGACATCAAGGAGAAGGTGACCCTCCGCGACGAGATCGACGAGACCAGCCGCAAGCGAGTCCCGGTGATCGTGGAGGACAAGGAGAAGCGGCTCCAGCCGGCCGTGAGCATCCAGGACTCGTCGGGCAATCAGGTCGTCTCGTATCCGCTGCCGACCGGGTCGATGCTGAGCGTCCGGGAGGGGCAGGAGGTCCAGAAGGGCGAGGTGCTGGCCAAGATCCGCCGGGAGTCGAGCAAGACGCGCGACATCACCGGTGGTCTGCCCCGTGTCTCCGAGCTCTTCGAGGGCCGCAAGCCGAAGGACGCGGCGGTGGTCAGCGAGATCGACGGCATCGTCCGGCTCGGCAAGGTGAGCCGCGGGATGAAGAAGGTCCGGGTCGAGGCGGAGGGGGATTCCCGCGAGTACCAGATCCCGCAGGGGCGCCACCTGTACGTCCAGGAGGGGCACGAGGTCCGGGCCGGCGACCGCCTGACCGAGGGGCCGGTCAATCCGCACGACATCCTCAAGGTGATGGGGATCAACGAGGTCCAGGAGTATCTCGTCGACCAGATCCAGGAGGTCTACCGGATCCAGGGAGTCCGGATCGACGACAAGCATATCGAGACGATCGTTCGGCAGATGCTCCAGAAGGTGACGATCGACGATCCCGGGGACACGAACTTCCTGTCCGGCGAGCCCGTCGACAAGGTCGTGCTCCGGGAGGAGCTGGAGCGGGTCAAGGCCGAGGGTGGAAAGCCGGCGACGTATCAGCCTCTGCTGCTTGGGATTACGAAGGCGTCGCTGTCGACGCGGAGCTTCGTGTCGGCCGCCTCGTTCCAGGAGACGACCCGGATCCTGACCGATGCCTCGATCCACGGGAGCGTCGATCCGCTCCGCGGGCTGAAGGAGAACGTGGCGATCGGGCATCTGATCCCGGCCGGGACCGGGCTGCCCGAGTACCGGAACATGCGGACGCAGCCGCTCGACCTCTTCGAGGAAGAGGAAGAGGAGGAACAGGCCGCGGCCGGTTCCGATCAGGAGTCGATCAAGAGCGCGTGAGCGAATCGGGGGCGCGGGTCGCTTTTCCGTGTTGACGACCCGGGGCGGTCCGCGTATCTTCGGAGATCTGCGCGGTTGAACAGAGGGGATGTTCCCCAGGGGAAGGTTGGTTCGCAAGGTGCCTACGCTCAACCAGTTGGTCCGAAAGGGCAGGAAGAGGATCTTCCACAAGACCTCGGCTCCGGCGCTGAAGGCGTGCCCGCAGAAGCGTGGATTCTGCACGCGCGTCTACACCGCCACGCCGAAGAAGCCGAACTCGGCGCTCCGGAAGGTCGCGCGCGTGCGGTTGACGAACAACATCGAGGTGACCGCCTACATCCCCGGAGAGGGGCACAACCTCCAGGAGCACTCGATCGTGCTGATCCGGGGCGGCCGTGTGAAGGACCTGCCGGGCGTGCGGTATCACATCATCCGGGGAACCCTGGATGCGAGCGGCGTCGACAACCGGAACCGGAGTCGCTCCAAGTACGGCACCAAGCAGAAGAAGAAGCCGTAGGGCACGGGACGGACGATCATGCCGAGAAGAGCAAGAATCACGAAGCGGGAGCTGGCCCCGGATCCGAAATTCAACAACGTGCTGGTCACCCGGTTCATCAACAGCTTGATGAAGGACGGGAAGAGGAGCACGGCGGAGCGCTGCTTGTACGGCGCGCTCGGGATCATCGAGAAGAAGACGGGGCAGGACGGGTTGAGCGTGATGAAGCAGGCGATGAACAACGCCAAGCCCAACCTCGAGGTGAAGAGTCGCCGGGTCGGCGGTGCCACCTACCAGGTCCCGGTCGAAATCAAGCCGGAGCGAAGGACCGCTCTGGCGATCCGTTGGCTGATCCATTTCTCCAAGGCCCGGCCCGACCACTCGATGCGGGAGCGGCTGGCGTCGGAGTTCATGGCGGCCGCGAAGAACGAAGGCGGGACGATCAAGAGACGGGACGACACGCACCGGATGGCGGATGCCAACAAGGCGTTTGCCCACTACCGCTGGTAGCCGGAGCACCCGCCGAGTCGAAAACCGGCGTCGAAGCCGGATGAGAAACCGTCGCGGGACCCCGTAAGGGGGCAAGCAGATTATCGGACCGTCCGGCCCTCCAGCTCCTGGAGGACCGGTCAGCTCGCGACGCAGGGGTCGAACGAACGTACCCGAACGGTCCGGAGAAGCTTGAGGTCACAAGCCTCGGGTAAGAACAGAGCGAAGAGAGAGACAGGGCGGAGGCCCAGACGCTTCCGTACCTGAGAGAGGTCTCGACGAGGGAGAGGTCCTTTTGCCGACTCGTGCGCCTTTGAAAAACGTCCGCAACATCGGGATCATGGCCCATATCGATGCGGGCAAGACCACGCTCAGCGAGCGGATCCTGTTCTTCACGGGCAGGGTGCACCGCATCGGTGAGGTGCACGACGGTGCCGCGACCATGGACTGGATGGAGCAGGAGCGGGAGCGGGGGATCACGATCACGTCCGCCGCGACCTACTGCACCTGGGGCGATCACCAGATCAGCCTGATCGACACGCCCGGCCACGTCGATTTCACCGTCGAGGTCGAGCGCTCCCTCCGGGTCCTCGACGGGGCGGTCGCGGTCTTCTGCGGCGTCGGCGGAGTCGAGCCGCAGAGCGAGACGGTCTGGCGGCAGGCGGACAAGTACCGGGTTCCGCGGCTGGCTTTCATCAACAAGATGGACCGGACCGGCGCGGACTTCTTCGGCGCGGTCAAGATGATGCGCGAACGGCTCGGCGCCCACCCCGTTCCCCTGCAGGTGCCGGTCATGGTCGGGGATATCTTCCACAGCATCATCGATCTCGTCGAGATGGTCGAGATCACCTACGTCGAGGAGCACGGACTGGCGACCTTCCAGGTCCACCCGATCGACGACGACCTTCGCGAGTTCGCCGAACAGCACCGGGTCCACATGCTCGAGGCGCTCGCCGACTACGACGACGAGCTCCTCCATCGGTACCTGGAGCGCCACGACCTACCCGTCGAGATCATCAAGCGGGCGATCCGGCAGGGGACGCTCGAGGATCGGATCACACCGGTTCTGTGCGGGTCCGCCTACAAGAACAAGGGGGTCCGGCGGCTGCTGGATGCGGTCATCGACTACCTCCCGTCGCCGCTGGACATGCCGCCTGTCGAGGGCGAGAACCCGGAGACGCTGGAGAAGGAGCCCCGCAGCCCGAACGTCGAGGAGCCGCTGAGCGCGGTCGTTTTCAAGATCGCCGCGGACCCGTACGCTGGCAAGCTCGCTTTCTTCCGGGTCTACTCCGGGCGGATCGCGACCGGCGATACGGTTCTCAACGCGGACAAGGGAAACACCGAAAGGGTCGGGCGGCTGGTCCGGCTGCACGCGAACCAGCGCGAGGAGATCACGGAGATGGCCGCCGGAGACATCGGCGCCATGGTCGGACTGAAGAAGTGCAACACCGGAGACACGCTCTGCGATCCGGCGCATCCGATCATCCTGGAGCGGATCACGTTCCCGGAGCCGGTCTTGTCGGTCGCGATCGAACCGCACTCGAAGGCCGACTCCGATCGCCTGTCGATCTCGCTCGAGCGGCTGTCCGAGGAGGACCCGACCTTCCGGGTCCGGACCGACGACGACACGGGGCAGACGCTGATCTCCGGAATGGGGGAGCTGCACCTGGAGATCCTCATCGACCGGATGAAGCGGGAGTTCAACGTCCAGGCGAACATCGGCCGGCCGCAGGTTTCCTACAAGGAGACGATCACCGCGCCGTCAACCGCCCGCACCCGTTTCGTCAAGCAGACGGGCGGTAGGGGCCAGTTCGCGGACGTGTCGATCCAGATCGAGCCCGCTCCGGGCGAGGGGTTCATCTGGGAGAACAAGATCGTGGGCGGGGCGATCCCCCGGGAGTTCATCACCCCGGTCGAGCACGGGGTGAAGGAGGCGATGGAGCTCGGCGTCCTCGCCGGCTATCCGGTGGTCGACGTGAGGGTGACTCTCGTCGACGGCTCGTACCACGAGGTCGACTCGTCCGAGATGGCGTTCAAGGTCGCCGGTTCGATGGCGTTCAAGGAGGCTGCCGGGAAGGGCCGGCCGAGACTGCTGGAACCGGTGATGGACGTCGAGGCGGTCGTTCCCGAAGCGTACGTCGGCGACGTGATGGGCGAGCTGAGCGCCCGTCGCGGCAAGGTCGGCGGTATGTTCGATCGGGGTTCCGGCAAGGTCGTCGCGGCGCACGTGCCGTTGTCGGAGATGTTCGGCTATGCCACCAAGCTCCGGTCCATGACCCAGGGGCGCGGGGTCTACACGATGCAGTTCGCGCGCTACGACTTCATGCCTGATTCGTTGGCGGAAGAGGTGGTCCAGAAGGTGAAGGGCTAGCGATCGAACTGAACGAACCCGTCGTCAGTTCGGATCGACGATCCGTTTGGGAGGATTGAGGGAACCATGAGCAAGGAGAAGTTTGAGAGAACGAAGCCGCACGTCAACATCGGGACGATCGGTCACGTGGACCACGGCAAGACGACGTTGACGGCGGCGATCACGATGGCGTTGGCGAAGACGGGCGGATCGACGGTCCGGACGTT
>WJJW01000138.1 GCA_014729455.1 Candidatus Eiseniibacteriota bacterium | reverse complement strand
GATCGGCATTGTCCCGGCCGACGAAACGACCGGAGCGCTGGTCGATCGCAACGCGAAGAGGATCCTGCGGCGCGACCCGGTCGCGGAACGGCGGCACGAGGACGAGGCGCTCGCGGCCGGGTTCCGGAGAAGGACCGGATGGGGCGGGGGACCCGCAGGCGGCTTCTCGATCGCCCGGCGAAGATTCAACGCCGCCGTTCGCGCCCTCCTCGCGGCCGGCTGGCGGGTCGAGGCCGAGGGATCGCTGTTCCGCCACGCGGGAACGCCTCGCCTCCAGGTCTCCTCGGGGGTCGACTGGTTCGATCTCGAGGGCGGGATCGAGTTCGAGGACGGCCAGGTCGCCTCGCTTCCCGCCATCCTCGCCGCCCTGAAGAAGGGGGACGGTTTCGTCGTCCTCGGCGACGGATCGCAGGGACTCCTGCCCGAGGCGTGGCTCGAACGCTGCGCGCCGCTGGCGGAAACCGGAGAGGTGCTCGAGGACCGGATCCGCTTCCGTCCCGGCCAGGCGCTCTTGCTCGACGCGCTCCTCGCCGAGCTTCCCTCGGCAGACGTCGACGAGACGTTCGAGACCATCCGCGCCCGCCTGCACCGCTTCGATCGAATCGCCCCCACCGACGCGCCCCGCACGTTCGCCGGCAGGCTGCGCGACTACCAGAAGCTCGGGCTGGGCTGGTTCGGATTCCTGCGGGACTTCAAGCTCCATGGATGCCTGGCCGACGACATGGGCCTCGGCAAGACCGTTCAAGTGCTTGCGCTCCTCGAGCAGCGAAGAACGAGGCGAACCGGACGGCCGAGTCGCGCCGCCAGCCTGGTCGTCGCCCCCCGGTCCCTCGTCCACAACTGGATCGAGGAGGCGAGGCGGTTCACGCCGAACCTGAAGCTCCTGGACCACACGGGGATCACGCGCAGCAAGCGGACCCGGGACCTGCTCGACCGCGATCTCGTCATCACGACCTACGGGACGCTCCGCCGCGACATCAAGATGCTCAAGGAGATCGAGTTCGACTACGCGATCCTCGACGAGGCGCAAGCGATCAAGAACGCTTCGTCGCAATCGGCGAAGGCGTGCCGGCTGATCCGTGCGCGGCACCGCCTCGCGCTGACCGGCACGCCGGTCGAGAACCACCTCGGGGAGATCTGGTCGCTCTTCGAGTTCCTGAACCCCGGTCTGCTCGGCTCGGCCAAGGTCTTTGCCGAGATCCGGCAGGGAGCGGGAAACGGGAGCGGGGCGGGGAGCGAATCCGAGGATCACCAGGTCCTCGCCAAGGTGCTCCGCCCGTTCATCCTCAGGAGGACGAAGCAACAGGTCCTCCGTGAGCTGCCCCCGAAGACCGAACAGGTGCTCCTTTGCGAGATGCAGGGTGCGCAGAAGCGGATCTACGAAGAGCTGCGGAAGCACTACCGGTCCTCGCTCGCCGATCGGATCGACCGGCACGGGCTCAACCGCTCGAAGATCCACGTGCTCGAGGCCCTGCTGCGCCTGCGGCAGGCCACCTGCCACCCGGGCCTCATCGATCCCCATAGGCATGGGGACGTGCAGAGCGCAAAGCTCGAAGCCCTGAACGAGCAGATCCGCGAGGTCATGGCGGAAGGGCACCGCGCGCTCGTCTTCTCCCAGTTCGTCGAGCTTCTCAAGATCGTGCGCCGGCGGCTCGACGAGGAGTCGATCCCCTACGAGTACCTGGACGGACGAACCCGCAAGCGTGCGGAGGTCGTGCGCCGGTTCCAGTCCGAACGCGGCGCGCCGCTGTTCCTGATCAGCCTGAAGGCGGGCGGGCAGGGCTTGAACCTCACCGCGGCCGACTACGCGTTCATCCTCGACCCGTGGTGGAACCCGGCCGTCGAGACTCAGGCGATCGATCGGACCCACCGGATCGGCCAGAAGAAACCGGTCTTCGCCTACCGGCTGATCTGCAAGGGGACGGTCGAGGAGAAGATCCTCGAGCTGCAGCGCAAGAAGCGGCGCCTGGCCGAGGCGCTGATTGGCGACGAGAACAGCTTGATCCGGGAGCTGACCGCCGAGGACCTCGCCGTGCTGCTGGGCTAGGACCGGCGGGGTCCGGCCGGATCCATGCCCCGCCTTGCGTCGTTCCATCGAATGTCAGCTCAATTTGTTCTAAAATATACTCTTGCAAAGACGTCGCGCGGCCGCGGGCGGAAGCTTCGATCTCGAAAGTGCGCATCGAGGTTCCCGGCGGGCTTCGCGCCTAGCGTGGGCGCTCGAGCACGACCCGGTTCCGCACGCGACATCGGCTGAGCCAGGCCCTCTCCTCCCTTCGCAACGTCCTGGAGCCGGATCTCCGCAACCGCGGCCCTCTGATTCCCGCGGAGCGCGAGTCGATCACGCTCGCCGCCGCCCGTGTCAGCGTTCTCATTCCCTCCGGGATCTCGAGGCGCTTCCGGAGGCGACTCGACCTGATCGACCGGCACGAGGAGCGCCCGACCCGGCGCCGAGCACTCCAACGGGCGGGATCGACGGATCCGGCTGGTGCCTTGGAAGTTGCGCGGATTCTGGAAGAGCGGGGAGAGGGTCCGGCGGCATCCGGGCCGCCGGCTGATCCAGCCTCTGCTTCACCCTCCCGACGCGCGAACCGATAGGAACCGGGGATGCCCGGCAGACCGAGGACCGATCCGCGGCCGCCGGCCGATCCTCCGAAGCCAAGAGGAGGCGAGAGGGGAATGCGCGGGAATCTGTCCATCGCGGTGGCGTTGCTCCTGTTCGTTCAAGGAACCGTTCCGGTCACGGGGTTCGCCCAAACCCCGACCGATCTCACTGGCGAGTGCGAGGTGACCGCGAGCAGCCTCAACATCCGCAGCGGCGCCGGCACCGGCAACGCCGTCCTGGTCTCGGTGCCGCGGGGAACGATCGTCACGGTCCTGGAGGTCCGGGACGGGTGGGCGCAGATCCGCCTCGCCGACGGGAAGACCGGATGGTGCTCGATCGACTACCTCGAGAAGCGGACGCCCCCGGAGCCGGCCGAGCCGTCACCGTCCGAACCGGGCGCGGCGCCACCCGGCCTCGAGCTCGGCGTCCCGGATGATCCCGCCGGCGGCGGCTCCTCGCTGGGGACCATCCTGAAGTGGGGGTCGCTGGCCGGCGCCGTCGCGTTCGGCGGATTGGCCTACGGCGAGCGGTCCAAGGGGAACGACGCCTACGACGAGTACAAGACCCTCTTCCGCGGTGGCGATTCCAAGGCGGCCGACGCGAAGTTCGCCGAGGTCGAGGACCACGACGGCGCCGCCCTCACCTACGCGATCGTCGGCGGAGCCTTCCTCGGGCTGTTCGCCCTGCAGCAGTTCGTCCTCGGGGGGGACGAGAGCGAAGAGGCGGCGGATCCGCCGGCGGCCGCCCTCGCCCCGTCGATCGAAGTGGATGCGACCGGCAGCGCCGTCCGCCTCCAGCTCGTTCGCGCCTCTTGGGAGTGAGCCGGAGGACGTCCATCTCCGTCCTCGTCCTCTCCTCTCGTCACCGGCTCCGCGCGATCACTCTTCCTTCGGAGGCGGCTCTTCCGACCCGGCCAGGGTCGATCCGGGCCGATCGATCACCCGCACGGTGCTCGCCTGCGGCCCCTTCTCGCCCTCTTCGCGCGTGAACGAGACCCCATAGCCGATCCGCAGATCGTCGAACGGCTCCCCGACGACCGCGTTCTCGTGAAAGTAGACCTCCTCGCCGTCGGGTGTGGCGACGAAGCCGTAGCGCTCCTCGAGGAACAGCTTGGAGACCGACCCGCGCATCGGTTCCCCCTCCGCGGGGACCTCGCGGTGCGACTCCCGCCGCGCGTCGCCCCGTTGCTTCTCGTTCAGTTCGCGAAGCTGCCGCCGGGCCGAGGAGAACGACTCGCGGATCACCTGCGTCAGCTCCTCGTGGATCTCACCCTGCGAGGACTCGCGACGCACGATGATCTCCTGCCCCGGAGGTACGCGGATGTCGAGGCGGACCCGGTACGGGTTCCCACGCTTCGGAGCTTTCTGGTCACGCTCCACGGCGACCCGACAGCTCACGAGCGAGTCGTGGACCTGCTCGAGCTTGCCGGCCTGATCCCGGATCAGCTCCTCGATCTCATCGGTCATGTCGACTCTGCGGAACGATAGTTCGAGGGGAACCTGCATGTTCGTGTCTCCTCCTTAGCTGTCTTCCCGGCTTCTCTTGCGCTGGCGTTCCTCGTATCCCTCCGAAGAGGCCGCGTCGAGTTCCCAGCGCTTGCGATCCCGCTCCTCCAGCTTCTCTCCAGGCTTCAAGGGCTCGTTCGGTTCGTACCGGACCCCGGTCCCCTCGCCGATCTCCTCGACGACGTCCTGATCCGGCGTCGGCGCATGACCGCCGACCGTCTCGTCGCCCGACTCCGATCGCTCCCACGCGGCGTCGACGTCCCCGCCCGACGCGCGCGGGTCATGGGCGGGATCCTCGCGTTTGGACGACGGATCGCGGACCGCTTTGCCCTGTGCTTCATCGAACTCCCGGTCGATCTCCTCGCGCACTTCCGTCTCCGTCTCGCGCTCCGCTCGCTTTCGCGATCCCGGATCGTTCGGGTCGATCAGGATCCTCTGCCCCTGCCAGGAGATCGACCGGACACGGTCGGTCGCGACGTCGAGATCGTCGCCGGCCTCGCGATCCACCATCAGGGAGACGATTCTCCAACCGTTGGGTCCCTTCGAATCGACGACCAGATCCTTCAAGTCTCCGACGGTGTCCTCCCCGCGGACGACGGCGTACCCGTCGATCTCCCGCGCGCTGCGGAGGCTCGAGGTCGCCTCCGGGGGGCGCCCTTCCTCCTCGGCGCGGATGCTCGGAGCTTCCGGCTCCTTCTTGCCGAAGAGACGGCTTTCCGGCTGGGTCGACTGCGCCTGGATCTCCGCGGGGGGTCCGACCGAACCGTATGGGGTCCAGCCGTAGTGCTCGTGGAGGCGCTCCAGCATCTCCTTCGAGACCGGCTTCTCCAGGTCGATCTCCGGACTGCTCCGGATCTGGTCTTTGGTCAGCGGAGTCTGGAAGTGGATCGGATCGTCCGGGGAGACGACGATCGATTCCGGCGCGACCAGCACTTTCTTCCGGCTGAGCCAGGACCCCATCTTCACGACGACATAGCGCGCATCCCAGCTCGTCTCCTCGATATAGAGGTCTTCGAGCGAGCCGATGGATCCGTCCCTCGTCACGAGGTCTCGGCCTGCGAGTTGATCGAATGTGAACTGCATGTCGGATCCTCCTTCCGGCTTCCTGTGCCCAACCCATCACGGATCGTCGGGCGGAGTCAAAGGGGGGAGCGACCGTGCTTGGATGGGGATTCGGAGGACGGACGATCGTTCGGATACGGTCTGAAGATGGATCCGGACATCGCGTTTCGGGTACTGTCCCTGCGAATCGCAAGTCGAGCGAACCATGGCTGGGACAACATCCATAACACCAATATCGGTGAGATGATGTTCATAGCCACCTAATCATGTCGATCCTCCGCTCCCCGGCCGGAGAGCGACGAAGTCCGAGCGATCCGGATCCGGACCTCTCGGGGAGAGATAGGGAGACACGACATGACCCCCAGACGCTGCACGAAGCTTTCCACGATGCTCCTGGCGGCCATCCTGGCCGGGCCGCCCGCCACTCATGCCGGAGCGACCGACGAAGCCGTCCGGCGGGTCGCGGAGACGATGGCGCGGCTCGAGAAGCTCGGGTTCCACGGCACCCTGCTCATCGCCGGGCAGGAGGAGACGCTCCTGGCCGAAGGGTACGGGCTGGCCGACCGACAGGCCGACCGCCCGGTCACGCCGGAAACGGTCTTCACGATCGGCTCGATCACCAAGCAGTTCACCGCCGCGGCGATCCTCAAGCTGGAGATGCAAGGAAAGCTCTCCACCGACGATCCGATCGCACGCTGGTTCGAAGACGTCCCGACGGACAAGGAGACGATCACCCTGCACCACCTGCTGACACACACCGCCGGCTTTCCCGGCGCTCTCGGAGACGACTACGACCTGGAGGCGACGCGCGAGGCGTTCCTCGCCGAGGCGATGGCCTGCGATCTGATCCATCCGCCCGGGGTTCGCTACGAGTACTCCAACGTCGGCTACAGCCTCCTCGGAATCGTCGTCGAGCTGGCCTCGGGGATCGGCTACGAGGATTTCCTTCGCCGGAACCTGTTTCTCCCCGCCGGGATGACCAAGACCGGCTACCTGCTCCCGGCGTTCGAAGCCGACGAGCTCGCGGTCGGCTATCGCGACGGCGAGCGCTGGGGCACCGTTCTGGAGCGCCCGATGCTCTCCGATGGTCCGTCCTGGCACCTGCGCGCCAACGGGGGGATCCACTCGAACTCGCTCGACATGCTGCGTTGGCACCGGGCGCTCGAGGGGGAGGAAGTTCTCTCCTCGAAGGCGAAGGAGAAATACTTCCGCCCCTATGTGGACGAAGGGGGCGGCGATTCGTTCTACGCCTATGGATGGGCGGTCTTCACCACTCCGCGCGGCACGAAGCTCCTTGCCCACAACGGCGGCAATCGGGTCTTCGCCGCCGACTGCCTCCGCTACGTCGACGAGGGGATCTTCCTCTTCATCGCCAGCAACGGGGAGATGTCCGCGATTCAGGTCAGCGAGCGGATCGCACCAATCCTCTTCGGCGCTTCGACCCCGCTGCCTCCCGACGTCGTGGAAACGTCGCCGGACCTTTTGGCCGACTATGAGGGAACCTACCGCCTGCCGTCCGGCGGCTCGATCGAGGTCGCTTCCGTCCCCGGCCGGCTGGTCCTCGCCGCAGGCGACGATGCGACCGTTCCGCTCCTCTCCGGCTCCGCTCTCTCCGAAGTCGAGGACCGGACATTGCGCGAGCGGACCGGATCGATCACCCGAGCCTGGCTGGAGGGGGACGTCCGTCCGATCTTCGAGGCGTTCGGCGGCCGGATCCCGTTGGAGGAGCTGGCCGAGCAGGCGGGCTCGATCCGGTCCCGCTGGGAGGAGGCACTCGGCCCGGTTCTCGACGTCGAGCCGCTCCCGTCCGCCGGAGAACCGGACGGTGCACGCAGCTTCGCGGAGATCCGGATGGAGAAGGGCACCCGATACGTGATCTACGAGTGGGACGGAAGTCGGCTGGCCGGGATCGGCCTGGAGAGACGACGCCCACCGGAGGCCGAGGGCCGGCGGGAGGTCTTTCCGATCTCCACGACGCGGTTCGAGTCGTTTCGGATCGCGGGGGGGCCGCGAGTTCGAGTCCGTTTCGAGTCGGACGCCCTGGTCCTGGAGCGCGAGGACGGGGAAGTTTCGGCGACCCGGTCCCGCTGAGGGCTTGCGAACCGGCGAAGAGAACAGGGACGATGACGGAGGCCGCGCAACCAAGGAGGTCCTTCATGCCGCGATTCGTCCTGGCCGGGGTCCTGCTCGCCGTTCTCGGCGGGACTCCCGCCGCCGCGTCCCCCGTTCCCGACGACCCGAGCGAGATCTGTCCCCTCCTGATCGGGGAGTCGATCCCGTCGGCGCCGGTCCGCAACGTGATCGGGGACACGGTCGCCCTTTCCGACGTCGTCCAGGGGACCGCGACGCTCCTGATCTTCTACCGCGGCGGGTGGTGACCGTACTGCAACGTGCAGCTCGGGCAGCTGCAGACGATCGAACCGGACCTCATCCGCAACGGCGTGCGGATCATCGCGGTCAGTCCCGACCTCCCGGAGAATCTGCGGGAGAGCAGCGAGAAGCACGATCTCGAGTACACCTTGATGTCCGACAGCGGCATGGAGGCGGCGCGCGCCTGCGGGCTGGCCTTCGAGGTCGACTCGACGACGGTGGCGGCCTACGCCCAGCACGGGCTCGACCTGGAGGAGGCTTCCGGGGAGACCCATCACCAGCTCCCGGTCCCGGCCGCGTTCCTGCTCGACAAGGAAGGGACCGTCCATTTCTCGTATGTGAACCCGAACTACAAGACCCGGATCGCCCCGGAGCTGGTCATGGCGGCGGTCAAGAACCTCCTCGACGCGCCCTGATCTCGCAAACCGTGGAGAGCGTCACGTTTCCCTCTCCCGGTCGTACAGGTACGGAAGGAGGGAAACGTGATGAAGCAGTTCGGGACTCTGGCGGCCGGGCTGATCCTCGCCGCCTTCGCGACGGGCATCCCCGCCGAGGCGGCCAAGCTGCCGAAGGCGATCTACGCGGAGAAGTTCGGCTACGCCGGGTGACCCAACTGCCCGGCCGCCCGTGAGGCGCTCCGCAACCTGCAGCAGGAATACGGGACCGAGACGCTGGTCTACGTCGACTACCACATCCGCCCTCCCTACGACTGCCCCGGCGGGATCGAGCGGCAGCAGGACTACGTCGTCTTCGGGACCCCGACCGTCTTCTTCGACGGGGGTCACCGGACGACCGGAAGCAACCCGCCGCCCGAGCCGGTCTACCGGGAGATCATCGAATCGCTGCTCGCCGACTCGGCGGTGGTCGGGATCGACGTCGAGGTCCTCGACGGGGAGGACGAGGAGCACCGGACGCTGCGCGTCACGGCCCGGGTCGCCGACGGGGAGTCGGTCCCCGATCCGGGTTCGGCGCGGGTGCGGGCTCTCCTCTACGAGGACGACGTCAGCGGCTTCGACCACGTCGTCCGGGCCGTGGTGCTGGACGACCCGCTCGGGATCTCCGGCTCCGGCGAGCAGGCCGTCTTCGACACGGTCGTGGAGCCGGACCCGTCCTGGAAGGAAGAAGATCTGAAGGTCGTCGCGTGGATCCAGCGGGGCTCAGACGGGGAGGTCCTGAACACGCTCCTCGCCGACTGGACGATCCCCACGCCGACCCGGCAGGCGACGTGGGGATCGATCAAGGCCGGCTACGCCGGCGACCGCGGCGCGCGCGGGGCCGCTACTTCAGCTTCCCGATGATCGACGCGGCGATCGTGTTCTTCTGGATCTCTCGGGTCCCCTCGTAGATCTCGGTGATCTTCGCGTCCCGGTAGAACCGCTCGACCTCGAACTCCGTGATGTAGCCGTAGCCGCCCAGAAGCTGGATCGCCTCGTCGGCCACCTCGACGGCGGTCCGCGCCGCGTAGAATTTCGCCATCGAGGTCAACACCGGATCGATCCGCCCCTGGTCGAAGTTCCACGCCGCCTTGTAGGTGATCAGCCGGGCGAGCTCGATTCTCGTCGCCATGTCCGCGATCTTGTGCTGGCTGACCTGGAAGGAAGCGATCTTGCGACCGAACTGCTCGCGCCCCTTCGTATACGCCAGCGCCCGGTCGAAGGCGCCCTGCGCGGTCCCGAGTCCCTGCGCGGCGGTCTCGACACGGCTCTCGTCGAAGAACTCGAGGATCTGGTAGAACCCTCGTCCCTCCTGACCGACCAGGTTCGACGCCGGAACACGGACGTTCTTGAACGTCACCTCGCCGGTCGGACACATCCGGATCCCCATCTTGTGGCCGACGTCGGCGACCTCGATTCCCGCCGTGTCGGCCGGCACCAGGATCATCGACTGGCCCCGGTGCGCCGCCTCCGGGTCGGTCTGGCAGATCACGACGTAGAAGTGGGCGATGCCGGCGTTGGTGATGAAGGTCTTCACCCCGTTGATCACCCACTCGTCGCCCTCTCGGACCGCGGTGGTCGCAAGGTTGGTGATGTCGCTGCCGTGGTCCGGCTCGGTGATCGCGCCGGCGGAGATCATCCGTCCCTCGGCGACCGCCGGGAGGTAGGTCTCCTTCTGCTCGTCGCTCCCGAAGCGGAGCAGATTCTCGGATGCGAAGTCGCACAGCATCAGCGCCGCGCCGATCCCGGAGTCGCGCCTGCAGAACTCCTCGACGACCAGCGCGTTCTCGATGCAGCCGTAGTCCTGCCCGCCGTACTTCTCGGGGAAGTGCAGCCCGACGAAGCCGAGCTCGCACGCCTTCTTCCAGATCTCGTGCGGGAACTCGTGCTTCTCCTCGAGCTCCAGGGCCAGCTCCTTGTCGAACTCCCCCTTCGCGAAATCGCGCGCCGCCTTCTGGATGTCCTTCTGCGCCTTTGTCAGCTCGAAATCCATGGCTCCCCTCTCCGTCGAATGTCTCTCCGCCCTCTCCGTCAGCCCTTCGCCGCGCGGACCTTCTCCTCGAGCAGGGGCACGATCTCGAGGAGATCCCCGACGATCCCGAGATCGGCGGTGCCGAAGATCGGCGCGCGCGGATCCTTGTTGATCGCCACCAGGAACGGCCGTCCCTTCACGCCCCCCATGTGCTGGAACGACCCGCTGATCCCGACGGCGAGGTAGATCTTCGGCTTCACACTCACGCCCGACGTGCCGACCTGGCGGCTCTTCGGCAGCCAGTTCTTGTCGACGATCGGCCGGGAGCAGGCCAGCTCGGCGCCGAGCGAGGCGGCGAGCGACTGGACGATCTCGAGGTTCTCCTCGTCCTCGATCCCGCGGCCGACGGCGACGAGCTTCTCCGCTTGCGTGAGGTCGACCTCGCCCGCCTCCGGCGCGATCACGCGGACCGACCGCCGGCCGGCGTTCCGGTCGGCCGGGATCTCGCCGTCGCGGACCGTGCCGGCGGAAGACTCCCCCTCCGGCATCGGCATCGCGCCCGGCCGGACGGTAGCCAGCACCCCGGCGTCCGACTGCTGCGCCGTGACCCGCGCGTGGACCTTGCCGGCGTAGACGGTCCGCACGCCCGAAAGCCGACTCTCCTTCCACTCCAGCGTGAGGCAATCGGCCAGCATCGGCATCCCGAGCCGGACCGCGAGCGCCGGGGCGAGATCCATCCCGTTGTTGCTGTGCGCGATCAGGACCGCGAGCGGCTTCTCCTTCTCGAAGAGATCCGCGAGAACCGCTCCGGAAACGCCGCCGTCGGGCGCTTCGAGCGAGGGATCGTCGTAGACGACGACCTCGTCGAACCGCTCCGCGAGCTTCCGGGCCATCTCGGCGACGTCCGATCCCAGCAGGACCGCCGCGATCGACGCCTCCTCAGGGGCCGACTCGGCGAGCCGGCGCGCGGCGCCGGCCATCTCGAAGGCGCTGTCGTCGATCGCTCCCCCGACGATCTCGGCGACGACGAAGATCTTCCGCATCGCTACATCACCCCCTTCGCCTTCAACCGCTCGACCAGCTTCTCGACCTGCTCCTCCGGCGATCCCTCCAGGAGCTCCGCCCCCTCGCCCGCGGGCGGGAGGAACAGCTCCTCGAGCTCCACCCGGGAACCGGCGGCCTCGATCTCCGCGCCGTCCAGCCCGAGGTCTCCCGCCCCCTGCGCCGGGATCTCGACGCCGGAGACCTTGCGGATCCCCCGGATCGAGACGTAGCG
>WJJW01000137.1 GCA_014729455.1 Candidatus Eiseniibacteriota bacterium | reverse complement strand
GTCTAGAGGCCGCCGGAAACGGGGTCAACGGCAAGCGGGACACCGCCGGGCCGGGCTCGCCCGGACCCGGTTCGTCCGCGGATGGACCGATTGCCGCGCGAACCGAGGCGTCTGTACGATTCGGCATTGGCCGGAGCGGACGTGCCCGCACAGGGGAGGTCCTTCCGGGATCGGGGAGGAGCAGGGTCATGATCGGTGAGCGGATGACGAGAGGCTCGATGGTCACGCTCCTCGTCCTGGTCGTGCTCGCCTCTCTGGCGGGGGCTCTCCTCGCGGCCTCCAGCGGCAGCGTCGTTCCGCTCTTGATCCCCGCGGCGGTCCTCGCGGTCCCGGTCCTCGGCCGCCGCGTTCTCTCCGATCCGGTCTGGGTCCTCTGCCTGTTCCTGCTGGTGGTCGTCAACCTCGACTTCTTCAAGGTCGGGGCCACCGGCCTCACCCTCGACGTGCTGCTCTCCTCGGCCCTGCTGTGGGCCCTTCTCGTCCGGGGGCTCCTCGGGGATCAACCGGTTCGACTCGACGCGGTGCAGAAGCTCTTCCTCTTCTTCCTGGCGGTCACGTTCCTCTCCTGTCTCATCGGTGTCGCGCCGGTCCAGAGCATCAAGAGATGGGGGCGCGATCTGCAGTACGCGGTCTTCCTGATCTTCCTCCTCAGCGTTCCGCTCGGTCCCCGGAAGACCAAGTGGATCGTCGGCGCGGTGATCGCCTCCAGCCTGATCCCCTGCCTGCTCGGGCTCGCCGCTCTGTTCGTCGACCTCCCGGCGCTGTACGGACAGCCGACACCGGTCGGCGGCGGAAGAGAGGTCGATCGGTTGACGGTGACGCTCTCCCATCCGGTGACGCTCGCGCTCTACCTCGGGGTGACCGCGACGCTCACGCTCGGCTGCCTCCTCGACGGCCGCTGGTTCCGGCGGATCTGGCTCTGCCCCGTGCTGGCGCTCCAGCTCCTGATCCTGTTCCGGACCTACGGTCGGACCGGTTGGGCGGCGTTCCTCGTCGCGCTCGTCGCGCTCCTCTGGCTGCGCGGTCACCGCCGGATGCTGCTCGCCGGCCTGCCGGCGGCGCTCGTCTGGCTGTACTTCGCCGTCCCTTCCTTCACGGGCCGCTGGTCGATGGCGCTGGAGGGAGGTCAGGAGAACAGCATGCTCTGGCGCCTCGGTCTGTGGAACCACGCGCTCGGGCTGTTCCCCGACCGGCCGCTGTTCGGCTCCGGCCCGGGGACGTTCATCGACTACGTCGCCTACGGCAAGGGGTTCTCGGCCCACCAGACCTGGGTCGGTCTGCTCATCGAGACCGGGGTGCTGGGGACCGTCGCGTTCCTCGTCCTGCAGATCGCCGTCGGGCGCGCGCTCTGGCGCAGGCACCGCGAGGAAGGTCCGCGCGGCTCGCCGCTGCCGGGGGTCATGCTGGCGGTCTGGTGGGGCTTCTTCGCGGCATCCTTCACGGCCTACGTCTACTCCCTGCCCGCCGTGATGGTCTACTTCTGGACGATGGTCGCCCTGGCGCTTCGCCGGCCGGCCGGGACGGGTGCGGCCGGAGAGCCCGGTTGAAGGGGCTCTATCTGAACGTGCCGCGCGCCGAGGAGGAGGCGCGGGCGATCGATGCGGCGCTGGGCGCCCCGTCGGCGATCGCCGCGGCCCGTCACGGGACCCACCGGATCGTCGTCGACCATCATCCGCGGGACTGGCCGGAAGGACCGATCTGGTCCTCCGAGGACGGCCGCTTCACGGCCGCCGCCTCCGGGTGGCTGCTCTTCGAGGGACGGATCGGGGATCTGCGCGGGATCGCGCGCGCGTACCGATCGGCGGAGAGCCGGGCGGAGCGGGTCGCGGTCCTGCGCGGGATCACGGCCGGCGCGTTTCTACTCCTGCTGCTGGACGGGGAGCGAGTCGTCTTCGTCACCGATCCCTTTGGTCTCCACCCCCACTATCGCAACCGCCGTTCGGCGGTGGCGCGGATCGCCCCGTCCGCCGCCCTCGTCCGGGAGGAGGAGCCCGAGGTCGCCGCGCTCGCGATCGCGCTCGACCGGCAGGATCACCTCTTCGGCAACCGGACCGTGTACGAGTCGATCCATCGTCTGGAGCCGGGGGCGATCATCGAGGGCGAGACGACGCATCCCTGGTTCGACTACGGCCCTCGCGAGGACGCTCCGGATCCTCTGGAGGCGTTTCGGGACTCGCTGAAGCGCTTCGCGGGACGCGGCCGGATCCTGCCGATCACCGGCGGGCTCGATTCGCGCCTGATGCTGGCGTGCGGCGACTTCGAGTACGGCTACACCTTCGGTCCTCCGGACACGGGGGATCGTCCGATCGCACGGAGGTTCCGCGATCGGTTCACGGAATACGACGGGTTCTCCCTCCTGGATCTCCAGCACCCCCGGGACAGCGACCTCATCCGGGAACGGATCTTCGGAGGGATCTGCGCACGTCCGTTCCTGGAGCTGATCCCGGTCTTCCGGCGCGTTGCGGAACGATGGGGATCGGGATGCTGGTTCTTCGACGGGTTCGGCGGCGACGTCCTCCAGCGCGGTCTCTACCTGACCTCCGGCGGCGTGGACGGCGGTCTCGCGAAGCTCCTGCCGTTCCTGACGACCGCGCGGTTCGACCCGATCCGCCTGCTGCGGAAGCGGTATCCCGGTCTCGGCGGCGAGAGCGCCGATCTCCTCGTCGATACCTACCGGGAGAAGTCGGCGGCGTGGTCGCTCGACGAGCCGCGCAAGCTGGTCCTGTTCGAGCTTCTCCACGGACGGGGAGCCCGGTACGTGATCAACGGCGGGACGATCCTCTCCGGCCAGTTCTTCAGCACGGCGCAGCCGTTCCTGATCCCGTCGGTCTTCCACTCCTTCTGGCGTGAGGACCCGTTCGATGCCCTGTCCTATCGCCTGCTTCCGGAGCTGTGGAGGCGGGTCGATCCCGCGCTGGGGGAGGTGCCCACGTACTCCGGCTTCCGGCCGACCTGGAACCACCACCGCGCGCGGGTGACGATGCTGGTCGTCAAGGGGCTCGGGAAGGCGGGCTTGTCGAGCCGGTCGGTGGGCTACGAGCGGGAGGTGGCGCGCATCCGGGAGCGGGCGCGCGTCGCGAGGCGCGCGATCGGCGGGGGGAGCAACCGGTAGGTCCCGAGCAGGAATCGGAGGAGCGGACCGGTCTCCGTGGAGAGAAGGGTCGCCAGCTCCCGCGCCTCCTCGCGCCGGCCGCTGCGGTGCAGCCAGCGGATCGAGTGCCGCGCCAGCCGGTCCGCGTACGCGCGAAGCTCGGCTCCCTCCGGTCCGGCCACCGCGGCCGCGGAACGGAGATGGTTCCGGGCGAGCCGGGCGTGGGTCCGGACGTTCCCTCGCGCCCGATCCCACTGGCTGTTCGCGGGATCGTGATGGATCGCGACGAGCGGATCCTCGATGATCCCCGAAGCACCCGCCGCGCAGAGGAGGCGGAAGACGAGGTCGGCGATCTCCCACCCCGCGAGCGCCTCGTCGAACCCGCCCAGCTCCCGCAGGAGGGC
>WJJW01000136.1 GCA_014729455.1 Candidatus Eiseniibacteriota bacterium | reverse complement strand
CGCCGGGAGAACCCGGCGGGGCGTCTGGCGCGCCCGACAGCGAACTCCGGCTAGAGGCGGACCTTCGTGCTCACGTAGACCGACCGCGGAAACCGGGGCCCGTAGACGAAGCCGGAATCCCGGTACATCCCCTGGTCGAGGTCTTCCTGGTATGCGTCGGTCAGGTTCTTCACACCGAGGGTCAGGACCAACCGCTCCCCGGAGTTCACGCTGATCGGGACCTCTCGGGAGACGCTGGCATCCAGCGTCACGAAGGAGCCGCTCCGCTCGAGGACCGCCGCGACCTCTTCACCGGTCGCGGGATCGAAGATGTAGTGGGGGACGTTCATCGATCCCGTGTATTTGCCGCCGAGGAACAGCTCCCCGAGGCTCTCCTCGGTCCACGTCAACCCGAACGAGCCGTACTGCTCGGGTGTGCGGAAGAAGTCCTTGGTCCCGAAGTCGGGCTCGGGAGAGTCGTAGCGCGACCGCTGAACGACGAACCCGAAGTCGCCGGTCAGCCGTCCCGCCAGATTCAAGCTCAGGTTTGCTTCCACACCGTAGACGTTGGCCCCGCCCAGGTTGATTCGGGAGAACTCCTGCTGCTCGGGGGTGTTCGGGTCGTCGGTCTCGTCGATGAAGAACTGGTCGTCGATCGTGGTGTAGAACCCGTTCGCCTCGACCAGAAACGCCCATTCCCGGATCATGGGCGTCCACTCGATCCCGAGCATGGAAGCGATCGAGGACTCTTCCTTCAGGTCCGGATCGTTGCGGATGACCTGCGCGTCGCCTCCCACCTGCGTGATGTGGAGATCCTCGTCGAACACCTGAGGGGCGCGGAATCCGGTGGAGATCGACGAACGGACGGTGACCGATCGGGCGACGTCGTGCTTCAACGCCAGCCGCGGAGAGAGGATCAGAGGGTCGATCTCGGAATGGCGATCCACTCGCGCTCCGACGATCGCCTCCCAGCGGGAGCCGATCCTCCAAGTGTCCTGCGCGAACACCCCGGTCGCCTCGTAGGAGACCTCCGTGATCCTGCCGTAGGCGGGTTGGTGGTCCTCGAGCCGGTCGATCGAATGCTGGGCTCCGAACGTGAGCTCATGGTGTCGCGCTTCGTAGGTCATCTGGCCGTCCAGGACGGTGAGGGGGTTCCTCGAGCTACCGTACGCGTTCGGATCCATGGAGGCGCCGTAGTAGGTGTCCCGGTCGGTGTCGGCGTGGGATGCGGTCAGCTTGTACCGCAGGGCCCCGCCGACGCGGTGCTCCCACGATGCCATCGCCGAGATCCGCCGGCTGCCGACCGCCTCGGCGATCCGCGCCTGGAACTCCGGGAGCTCGAGCCGGTCGCCTCCCCGTCTCCGTTCCGTCGTTCGACTGAAGTCGACCACCAGCTTCGCGTCCGGGTGAAGGAGCGTTTTCTGAGCGCGGATGCCGAAGGCCTGCATCTCCCGGTAGGAGACCTCCGTGATCCCGTCTCCCGTGAGATCGACCGGCTTGACACGGTCCGTCTGGCCGAACAGGGTCAGCGTGAGGTCCTTGCTGTGGGCGAGGTCCACCGATCCGCTGATCGAATGGCCGGGATGCCCGTCCATCCAGGAGAACCGGGTCTCGAGCTCACCGCTCGTCTCCTCCGGGCTCTTGGGGATCACGTTGATGACCCCGGCGACCGATCCGGAGCCATAGAGCGCGGAGCCGCCTCCCTTGACGATCTCCAGACGATCGATCATCCGCGATGGGATGTGCTCGATGCCGTAGACCGAGGCCAGCGACGAAAAGGTCGGCTGGCCGTCCACCAGGACCTGGCAGTACGCGCCGTCCATTCCGAGCATCCGGATCTGCGAGAAGTTGCAGTTCTGGCAATTGCTCTCGACGTTGACGCCGGAACTGAACTCGACGGCGTCGGCCAGCGTTCGGGCCGCGACCCGGTCGATCTGCTCCCGGTCGATGACCTCGACGCGGATCGGCAGACGCGCCAGGTTCCGCGGCGTGCGGGTCGCCGTCGTGACCACCTCGTCCTCCAGGAGGTAGAGGCGGGTTAGCCGCACGTCCAGGGAAATCGACGAGCCGGGGGAGACCTCAACGGGATCCGTTTGTCTCGTCTGGTAACCGCCGGCCTCTACGTGGAGAACGTAGGTTCCGGCGGCGAGGTCCAGGAAGCAGTACGAACCGTCCGTCGCGCTCGTCTCGGAACGTCCCGACGGCTCCAGGGTGACCGAGGCTCCTTCGAGGACGGCTCCCCCGGGAGCGAGGACCCTGCCGTGGATCTGGCAGCTCGGGCTCCGGCGTCCCGGGTCGGAATCCGCCCCGACGGTGTCGGATGCGGGACCGTGGACCGACAGGCAGAATGCGGCCGCTCCCAGGACCCGGACCAAAGACCTCATCATCACAGACCTCCCCTCGTCTGGGTTCAAGAGTTTGCCTCTTAGAATAAAGTTCGGCTTGCCGAACTTCACGAGACAGAAAAGCGGCCTCATCGCGTGTTGCTCTCCGAGCCTTCGTTCGTCTCGGCGATCCGGACGGAGGCGCAGCGTTCGCACTCCTCCCGGCCTCGCTCCCCTTCGCATCGATAGCCCGTCCGATCGATCCAGCGGACCTGCGCGAACGGGCAGCTCTCCATGTAGTGCAGGTAGTCGACCAGACGTCCGAGGACCTTCTTGGAGACCACGTGCTCCATGCGGCAGGCGGTCTGATCGGCCTCCTTGCCGTCGATCGAGAGCACCTCGACCAGGAAGCGGCGCAACACCGCGTGTCTCCGGAGGATGTCCAGAGCCGTTCGTTCTCCTCGTTCGGTCAGGGTGACGACATCGTACGGGGCGTAGTTCACGAGGCCGCGCTCGGAGAGGGCTTTCAGCGCTCCGGTCACCGACGGATACCCGACCTTCATCTTCTCGGCGATGTCCCGCACGCGCGCCGCCCCTTTCGTCTCGACGATCTGCTGGATCGTCTTCAAGTACATTTCCTGACTCTCGCTGAGCGGCTTTTGGGTCATCTCTCCCCTCCGATCCGGGCAGTCCGGATCAAGAAGTTCACCTTAACGAAGATTCTACGCCATCCCGAATATCTGTCAAGAAGAACCGAACCCGGAGACCCCCGCCGGGAGCCTCCGGGTTCGGCGATCGAAGCCGGAACCGGCGATCGCGCCTACGGCATCACCACGAACCGCCGGGTCGCCCTTTCGGTCCCCGCGGTGATCCGGGCGAGGTAGATCCCGGCCGGCAGGCGGTCGCCCCCGCCGTCGGCGGGCGTCCAGAAGCTCGCTCCCGACTCCTGCCGGATCGG
>WJJW01000135.1 GCA_014729455.1 Candidatus Eiseniibacteriota bacterium | reverse complement strand
GCTCGGAACCGACTCCGTCCTGCGGGCCGCCCGGGAGACGCGGCCCGACTCGCTGGTCCTCTTCTCCTCTTCGGAGGTCTACGGGCGGACCGAGGGGGGCGCGGTCTCGGAGGAGGCGGTCACGGTGATCGGTCCGACGACGGTTCCCCGCTGGAGCTACGCGGCCGGCAAGGCGGTGGGCGAGTACCTGGCGCTGGCCGAGCATCGCCGGCACGAGCTTCCCGTCACCATCGTCCGCTGCTTCAACACCTGCGGCCCGCGCCAGATCGACGCGTACGGAATGGTCCTCCCGGCCTTTCTGCAGCAGGCGATCTCCGGCCGGCCGTTGACCGTCTACGGCGACGGGCGCCAGACCCGCTGCTTCTCCTACGTCGGAGACGTCGTCCGGGGTGTGCTCGCGCTGTCACGAGCGACCAGCGCGCGCGGCGAGGTCTTCAACATCGGCTGCGACGAGGAGATCTCGATCCTCGATCTGGCGCGCCGCGTGCGCGACCTCTGCGGCAGCCGGTCGGAGATCCGGATGGTGCCGTACCGCCAGGCGTACGGCGACGGGTTCGAGGAGGTCCCCCGGAGGGTCCCGGACCTGGCGAAGATCCGCCGCTGGATCGACTACCGTCCGGAGGTCGGCACGACCCGTCTGCTCGAGATCACCCGCGACTGGGTCCGCGAGCGGCAGGCCCTCGATCCGTCGATCCCTTGATTCCGTCCCTGGATCCGCTCCCCGCGTCGTTCCCGCCGCTGTTGCTCGCCCTGGCGCTCACCGTCGCCGCGACCGCCGCCTTCATCCGCCTGGCCCCGCGCGCGGGATTCGTCGCTCACCCGCGAGCGGATCGGTACCACTCCGCGCCGGTTCCCCTGCTGGGAGGCGCCGCGTGGCTTCTCGGCGTCGGGATCGCCGCGATCGTCACCCGTAGCCCCTCCGCGGCCGAGACCGGGGCGTCGCTCCTCCCCGCCGCTGGGGTCGGGATCGCCGGGTTCTTCCTCGTCGGATTGCGGGACGACCGCTGGCCGCTCGGCCCGCTTGCGAAGGGGATCCTCCAGGTCGCGGTCTGGGGGGCCGTCTTCGCGATCTGGAGGCCGGGAGGGCCGCTGGGCCACCCGCTCGGCCTGGCGCTGGCCGGAGGGGGAGCCGTCGTCCTGATCAACGCCTGGAACTACCTCGACCATGCCGACGGCGTGGTCGCCGTCGTCGGAGGGATCGCAGGCAGTGGACTCGGTCTGGCCGTCGGCGCGGTCCTCGGGGAGGCTCCGCTCGTGCGGTTGGTCTGGTGCGCCACGGGGGGGCTGCTCGGTTTCCTGGTCTGGAACCTGCCGCCCGCACGGATCTTCCTGGGCGACTCGGGGAGCCTCCCGATCGGATTCGTGCTGGTCTTCGCCGCCCTCGTCCTGATCGAGCGGGGTGGACCGGAGACCCGGACCGCCGCGGCCGGCGCCCACGTCGTCCCGTTCGCGGACCTCCTGATGGTGAGCCTCGTCCGTTTGCGGAAGGGGACGAACCCGCTGCACGGCGGGAGGGAGCACACCGCCCACCGGCTCTTCGGCGCGCTGGGGCCGACCCGATCCCTGCTCCTGCTCGCGGCCGGTACGGCCGGCCTGGCGGCGTTCGGACTCCTCTTCGGGCCGGCGCATCCGGTCCTGGGTCCGTCGCTCGCCGGCGGTCTGGCGGTCGCCGCGGCCCTCGTCGTGTCGGCGGTTCCCGCTCCGGATCGGGCACCGGCGCCGTCGTCGCGGTCGAAGAAACGGGAGCGGCGAAGCGGCAAACGATCGATTTGACGCCCCTTTAGGCCCATGCTAGATTGCCGAGGCGGGGCGAGATGGTGTCCGATCGGGGGGGGAATGCTGGATCTGAAGCTGCTGCGGAACGACCCGGAACGGGTGCGGCGCGCGATCGAGACGAAAGGGGAGTCGGCCGATCTGGACGCTCTCCTCGCGCTCGACGAGCGACGGCGGACGATCCTGCAGGACGTCGAGCGGAAGAAGGCCGAGCGGAATCGGGCCTCGGAGCAGATCGCCGGCCTGAAGCGTTCCGGGGAGGACGCCTCCGCGCAGATCGCCTCCGCCCGCCGGCTCGGAGAGGAGATCAAGCAGCTCGACGAGGAGCTCCGGCGGGTCGAGGCGGACCTCGACGACGGGCTCCTCTGGATCCCGAACCTCCCGCACGAAACGGTCCCGATCGGTCCCGACGCGGACTCGAACGTCGAGATCCGCCGCTGGGGCACGATCCCGCCCGAGACCTTCCGGCCGGCGAACCACTGGGAGATCGGCTCCGAGCTCGGGCTGTTCGATCTCGAGCGGGCCTCCCGCGTGAGCGGCTCCGGGTTCGTCTTCTACACCGGCCTCGGCGCGCTCCTGCAGCGGGCGTTGATCCAGATGATGCTCGATCGCCACACGCGGGAGGGGGACTACCAGGAGATCTCGGCGCCGTATCTCGTTCGGGGCGAGTCGCTGGAGGGGACCGGCCAGCTCCCGAAGCTCGCCGAGGACATGTACCGCACGGGCGAGGACGCGCTCTATCTGATCCCGACCGCCGAGGTCCCGATCACCAACCTCTTCCGGGGCGAGATCCTCGACGCGGCGGATCTTCCCCGCCGTTACGTCGGGTACACCGCCTGTTTCCGCCGGGAGGCGGGGGCGGCCGGCCGCGACACGCGGGGGCTGGTCCGGGTGCATCAGTTCGACAAGGTCGAGCTGGTGAAGTTCGTCCGTCCGGAGACGTCCTACGACGAGCTGGAAGCGCTGGTCGGGGACGCGGAAGCGATCCTGCAGGCGCTCGAGATCCCGTACCGGGTCCTGTCGCTGGCCACGGGAGACCTGTCGTTCGCGGCGGCGAAGTGCTATGACCTGGAGGCCTGGGCCCCCGCCGAGCAGCGTTGGCTGGAGGTCTCCTCGTGCAGCAACTTCGAGGATTTCCAGGCGCGGCGGATCGGGGTGCGGTACCGCGACGAGGAGGGGAAGGTCCGCTACGTCCATACCCTCAACGGATCGGGCCTCGCCCTGCCGCGTGTGATCGCCGCGATGTTGGAGCTGTTCCAGACGGAGCGGGGCGGCGTCCGCGTTCCGGAGGCGCTGCGCCCCTATCTGGGCGGGCGCGAGGAGCTGGCGGCGCCGTAGTTCCGCAAGCGGAGCACCGGGAGGAGAGATGGCCCTTTCCCGATCGAATCTGCCGGCGATTCTCCGCGCCTATCTCTTCCTGGGCGGATTCATCCTGGTGGCGATCACGGTCATCGTGTCGGTCGAGTGGACCCGACGCGTGAAGTCCGACGCCAGAAACGTCTCCGAGCTCTTCGCCGAATTCTGCGCCGTCACCACCTTCTCCGCCATCGAGACCCCCGAGCTGCGGGACGTGTTCGACCGGGTGATCAAGCCGGCGAACTTCCCGATGATCCTGACCGACCGGGAGGGACGGCCGTTCGTCTGGCGCGGGATCGAGAACGTATCCGACACGCTGGACGTCTCGACCCTCGCCGCGGTCGATCCGGAGGACCCCCCGCCGGGACCGATCGCGGAGTTGATCCGTACCGTGGAGCGGTTCGATCGAGACAACGTCCCGATCCCGATCCGAAGACCCGGAGAGAGCTCGATCTTCGGATACGTGCACTACGGGGAGCCGAGCATGGTCAAACAGCTCCGCTGGATCCCGATCGTCCAGGTGCTCGCCCTCTTCTTCTTCCTCGGTCTCGGGACGATCGGATACCGCTCGATCAAGACCAGCGAACAGAGATCGATCTGGATCGGGCTGGCCAAGGAAACCGCGCATCAGCTCGGCACGCCGATCTCCTCGCTCCTCGGCTGGGTCGAGCTCCTCGGCGAAAGGGGGGAATCGGCCCGCACGGGCGACGCGAAGATCCAGATCGACGAGCCGTTCTTCCGCGAGGTGGTCGACGAGATGGAGAACGACGGCGAGCGGCTCCAGAAGGTCGCGATGCGGTTCGGACAGGTCGGCTCTCTCCCGCGCCTCGAACCGCAGGATCTCGCCCCGATCGTCAGCGAGGCGGTCCGCTACTACCGCAGGCGGATCCCGAACCTCCGCAAGGACGTGGAGATCCGGGAGCGGTACGACCTCGTCCCACCGGTCAACGTCAACAAGGAGCTGATCGAGTGGGTGGTCGAGAACGTGCTGAAGAACGCGATCGACGCGACGACCCAGAAGCACGGCACGATCGAGGTCGAGCTGGCGCGCCGGCCGGAGACCGAGTGCGTCGAGGTGCGCGTGACCGACCAGGGCAAGGGGATGACCCCGCGGGAGGTGCGGCGCGTCTTCTCCCCGGGCTTCACCACCAAGCAGCGGGGCTGGGGACTCGGTCTGACCTTGGCGAAACGAATCGTCGAGGACTACCATGGGGGGAAGATCTGGGTCGAACGAAGCCAACCGGGCAAGGGATCGACCTTTGTCATTTCGTTCCCCGTGTAGCCGAACGAGCCGATGAGGCGGGTTCCCATTCGATGAACGCACCGAACCGACGGATCCTCTGGGCGGACGACGAGATCGATCTGCTCCGTCCCCACATCCTCTACCTGGAGGAGAAGGGGTACGAGGTGCAGGCGGTCGCCAACGGCGAGGACGCCCTCGCCCTGCTCGCCGAGCAGAGCTTCGACGTCGTGCTTCTCGACGAGCAGATGCCGGGGATCGGCGGGCTGGAGACGCTCCAGTCGCTGCGGGACGTGGCGCCGCAGGTCCCCGTGATCATGATCACGAAGAGCGAGGAAGAGCACCTCATGAACGAGGCGCTCGGCCACCAGATCGCCGACTACCTGACCAAACCGGTCAACCCGAGCCAGATCTGGCTCGCCTGCAAGAAGGTGTTCGAGAGCAAGCAGCTCGTCCGCGACCAGAAGACGCGCGACTACGTCGCCGAGTTCAACCGGATCCTCGCGCTCCGGCAGGGAGAGCTGGGCGCGGACGACTGGCTCGACCTGGCGCTTCGACTCGCGGGGCTCGACCTCGAGCTGGCCGCCACCGACGAGGGGCTCTACCAGACGCACCAGGAGCAGAAGGCGCAGATCAACCGGGAGTTCGCCCGGTTCATCACGGCGAACTACCCCCGCTGGGTCCGGCTTCCGTCCGACGCGCGTCCGCTCCTCTCGGTCGACGTTGTCCCGCAGTTCGTTCTTCCCCATCTCCGGCAGGGGAAACGGGTCGTGTTCGTCGTCATCGACTGCATGCGGCTGGATCACTGGCTCGCTCTGGAGCCGCTGCTCTCTCCGTACTTCCAGATCCGGAAGAGCCTCTACTACTCGATCCTCCCGACGGCCACTCCGTACAGCCGCAATGCGATCTTCAGCGGGCTCTACCCGGTGCAGATCGCACGGAAATACCCCGACTGGTGGCTGGAGGACGTCGGCTCGGAGAGCGGCAAGAACCGGTTCGAGAAGGCGCTCCTGCGCAAGCTGCTCGAGCGGGAGGACGTGAAGCTGGAGCGGGTCCGCTACCTGAAGGTCTTCACCGCCGACGAGGCGGAACGGCTGAAGCGGCGGGCCACCTCGCAGGCGAGCGCGGAGCTGTTGTCGGTCGTGATCAACTTCCTCGACCTGCTCCTTCACGGGAGGTCGGAGAGCGACATCCTCCAGGAGCTGGCCCCTCACGAGACGGCGTTCCGATCCCTGCTCCTGTCGTGGTTCAGCCATTCCTCCCTCTTCGAGATCCTGAAGATGTACGCGAGGCAGGACGTGGTCGTCGTTCTCACGACCGACCATGGCTCGGTCCAGTGCAAGAAGTCCTCGCTGGTCTACGGCAATCGGCAGACGTCGACCAACGTCCGGTACAAGTACGGGGACAATCTGGTCTGCGAGGAGAAGGAGGCGCTCCACGTCAAGAAGCCCCAGGAGTTCATGCTTCCGATGAACTCGCTGACGAAGAACTACATCCTGGCGAAGGAGAACTACTACTTCGTCTACCCGACGAACTTCCATCACTACGAGAAGCATTTTCGGGGGAGCTTCCAGCACGGCGGGATCTCGATCGAGGAGATGATCCTGCCGGTGGCCACGCTGGTGCCGCATTCCGTCTCGCCATGAGGCGGCTCCTCTTCGAAGCGGTGTCCGAGTCCGAAGAGCAGACGCTGGACTTGGGACGGCGGCTGGGCGCCGCTCTGCGGACGGGGACCGTGGTCGGACTCACCGGTCCCCTGGGGGCGGGCAAGACACGGATGATCCAGGGGATCGCGAGGGGCGCGGGGTACGCCGGGAGGGTCCGGAGCCCGACCTTCGCCCTCCTGCACCTCTACCGGGGACCGGTCCCGCTGCGCCACTTCGACTTCTACCGTCTCGAGGGGATCGACGCGGGAACCGCGGGCGAGTGGGAGGAGGAGATGGAGCAGGAGGGGCTGAGCCTCGTGGAGTGGGCCGACCGGCTTCCCGATCTGCTCCCGGAGGGGGCGATCTGGATCGAGCTCCTTCCCGAGCGCGAGACCAGAAGGCGGATCACCCTGCGCGGCCGGCTCCCCGGGCGCGAGCTCGGCGATTGGAAGCTGCGCGGATGACCGAACGGCGGCAGGGGCGGACCCTGGGGATCGAGACGTCGGCGCGCGTCGCGGGGGCGGCGGTCACCGACGACGGTCTCCTGCTCGCGGAGGCGGCGATCGACGTGCGCCGGATGAAGACGGAGACCCTCCTCGAGCTGATCCGGAGGATGCTCGACGATCTGTCCCTCACCGTCCCGGATCTGGATCGGATCGCCTATTCGGAGGGGCCCGGCTCCTTCACCGGCCTCCGTGTCGGGATGGCGGCCGCGCTCGGGCTGGCGACCGGAGCGGACCTCCCGCTCGTCGCCGTCGGCACGCTCGAGGTGCTCGCCTATCCGCATCGCTGGATCGATCGCACGATCGTGACGGCGAGCGGCCTGCGCCGCGGACACCTCTTCCTCGGCGCGTTCGAGTGGGACGGCCTGCGGTTCCGCCCGCGACTCGCGGCGTCGAGCGGGACGGTCGAGGAGGCCTGGGAGGCGATCTCCATGATCGGGAGGGATCGTTTTCTTTTCGTGGGGGATGCGGTAGATTCCCTCCGAACCGAGATCGAGGCCCGGTTCGGGGACCGGGCGCGCTGTGCGCCGCCGGCCTCGCCGCGCGCCGCCGACGTCGCGGCCCTGGCGGAGGACCCGTTGCGTCCACGACGGCGGGGTCGGGAGCGGGAAGGACGGACGCCGAGCTACCACCGTGAAGCCGATGCGAGAAAGCCGGGAGCGCGACCCTGAAGTCCGGAGCGGGGAGCCGGAGGCACCGGGTCCCGGCGCCGGGGAGCCGTCGTGGGACCCGATGACCGCCGGGGACGTCGCGGAGGTGGCCGCGCTGGAAAGGCTCTGCTTCGAGGACCCTTGGTCACCGGCGAGCTTCGCGGCGGAGGTGAAGCCGTCGCACTTCGGGTGGCCGCGGATCTTGCGGGTCGGCGGCCGTCTCGCCGGCTACCTGATCGCCTGGTTCGTGGAGGACGAGGCGCATCTGGCCAACATCGCGGTGGCTCCGTGGGCGCGGGGACGCGGGTACGCGCAGCGGATGCTGGACCACCTGCGGCGGGAGGCGTATCTCCGCGGCTGCCGGATCATCGCCCTGGAGGTCCGTTCCTCCAATCGGGTCGCGGTCCGGCTGTACGAGAAGAACGGCTTCCTGTCCTGTGGAACGCGACGTGACTACTACAGCCGCCCGCGTGAGGATGCATTGATGATGGTCCTCCCGCTGGGCCTGCAGGAGAACGAGGAGTGAGCTGGTTGCCGACGCGCCGTCCGGGTCCGAAGTCCCAGGAGAAACGGGAGGTCCCGGACGGGATCTGGTTGAAGTGCCCCGGCTGCGCGGAGATCCTCTATCGCAAGGAGGTCGAGCGGAACAGCTGGGTCTGCATGCTCTGCGGCCACCACTTCCGCATCTCCGCGGACGACTACATCTCCATCCTGATCGATCCGGAGAGCTTCGAGGAGAGCTTCGATTCGGTCGTCTCCATCGATCCTCTCGGGTTCGTGGACTCCAAGCCGTATCCGGAGCGGATCGCTGCCGCGCGCGGGAAGAACCGCCACAACGAAGCGATCGTCACCGGAAAGGCCCGGATCGAATCGGTGCCGATCGGGCTCGGCGTGATGGACTTCAAGTTCCTGGGAGGAAGCATGGGATCGGCGGTCGGCGAGCGGATCGCCCGGATCGCCGACCTCTGCCTCGAGGAGGAGATCCCGCTCGTCCTCGTCTCGGCGTCCGGCGGGGCGCGGATGCAGGAGGGGATCCTCTCGCTGATGCAGCTCGCGAAGGTCCAGGTCCAGCTCGCGCGTCTCGGGGAGAAGGGGATCTTCTACCTCTCGATCATCTGCGATCCCACCACCGGGGGGGTCACGGCCAGCTTCGCGACGGTCGGCGACATCATCCTCGCCGAGCCGAACGCCCTGATCGGCTTCGCCGGACCGCGCGTGATCCAGCAGACGATCAAGCAGGATCTCCCGGAGGGGTTCCAGCGCTCCGAGTTCCTGCTGGACCACGGAATGATCGACGCGATCGTGCCGCGCGCGGAGATGCGGGCGACCGTCGGACGGATCCTGCATCATTTCTGGGACAGCCGCCCGGCTCGTCTCGATCGGCCGTGACCTACGAAGACTCCTGCGCCACCCTCTTCTCGCTCGAGCGGCGCGGTGTACGCCTGGGCCTCGATCGGATCGTCGGCGCGTTCGCAGAGCACGGGGATCCGCAGGAGTCGTTCGGATCGATCCTCGTCGGCGGTACGAACGGAAAGGGCTCCGCCTGCGCGATGGCCGCCTCCTGTCTCGACGCGGCCGGCCTGCGAACCGGGCTGTTCACCTCGCCGCATCTCGTCGACTTCCGCGAGCGGATGCGGATCGGGGGAGAGGCGATCGCCGAATCCGAGGTCGCGGACCTCGTTCCCCGGATTCGGGGTTCGATCGAGAGATGGAAGCTCTCCTTCTTCGAGGCGACGACCCTGCTCGCCTTCGTTTGGTTCCGCGAGCGGGGGGTGGAGGCGGCCGCCGTCGAGGTCGGCCTGGGGGGGCGGCTCGATGCGACACGGCCGGTGCGCGCGCTGGCGACCATCGTCACGGGAGTCGATCTGGATCACCTCCGGATCCTCGGGCCGAACCGGGCGGCGATCGCCGGAGAGAAGGCGGGTATCTTCCGCCGCGGGGTCCCGGTCGTCCTCGGAAACCTGGAACGGAGCGCGGGCCGGGTCCTCCGCGACCGGGCGCGGGAGGTCGACGCGCCGATCTTCGAACGCCGGATGCTTCGCGTCGACGCGGTCGAGCCGCTGCAGGAGGGCAGCCGGCTGCGGATCGCCTCCCGCCCCCCGGACCTGACGCTCCCCTCCCTCTCCCTGCGGATCCGACTCTCGGGGATCCACCAGGTCGCCAACGCCGCGCTGGTCGTGCTCGCGCTGCGCCTCCTGCCGGAGCCGTTCTGCGTCGGGATGGAGGCGATCCGGAGCGGGCTCGGCCGGCTGCGCTGGCCGGGTCGCTTCGAACGGATCGAGGGACGGCCGCCGGTCCTTCTCGACGTGGCCCACAACCCCCATGGGGCGCGGGCGCTCGCCCGGGCCATCCGGGAGCGCGGGCTCGGTCCGGTACGGCTGGTCGTCGGAATGGTCGGGGAGAAGGACCATCGCGGGTTCCTCTCGGCGCTGCGCGGGGTGGTCGGCCCGGTCCACTACTGCGCGCCCCCGACCGACCGTGCGCTCCCCGCGCCCGAGCTGGCGGAGATCGGGGCGACGGTCGGCCTCCCCGGCACGGTCTGCCCCGATCCGGCCGACGCACTCGAACGGGCTCGCGCGGGCGCCGGTGCGGGCGAGACGATCCTCGCCACCGGATCGATCTTCCTCATCGGCGCGCTCCAGGAGAGGCTCGGTTCCTCGCCGGTCGCGTCGCTCTGGGAGCCGGACGTTGAGCGGACCGTCTGAGCGGGTCCGCCGAGGCGCGCCGCGCGCCCTCCTCCTGGCGGTGCTCCTCGCCGCCGGCGCGCCGGCGATCCCCGCGCCCGCCGAGGAGGAGCCCTGGACGATCACGGGGCAATCGCTCGAGGGGAGCCGCGCCGGAAGCACGCAGCTCCTCTCCCCCCGGATCGAACGGGGATCGACGGTCATCACCGCCCGGACCGGCACCTGGCGTCACGCCGACGAGATCGTGATCCTGACCGATGACGTCGTGCTGCGGGACTCGAGCCGCACGATCACCGCGGAGCGCGGCACCTTCGATCGCGCGCAGGGGCTGGGGATCCTGACCGGCAACGTCCGCGGAAACGGCCCCGAAGGGGAGCTCGCCGCCCGGGAGCTGTGGTACTGGCGGGACGAGGGACGGATCGAGCTGCGGGACAGCGCGCGGGTCGTCGAGGAATCGCGCATTCTCGAGGCGGAACGGATCGACTACGACACGAATCTCGGCGAAGGGGAGGCGTTCGGCAAGGTGCGCCTCTTCGATCCCATCGACAGCACGCTCGCCTTCGGGCGACATGCGCGGTTCGACCGGCGCGAGGATTGGGCGATGCTGATCGGCTCGCCGGTCCTGCACCGTCCCGGCGACGAGGGTGGGGCGTCGCTGGATCTGTTCGCCGACACGCTCCTGTTCGAACGGGGCGGGGAGTACGGCGAGGCCCGCGGCAACGTCCGGTTGCACCGGGGATCGGTCCGCGCCGAGTCGGAGCGTGCCGTGTTCGACTTCGACCGGGATCTCCTGCGGCTCGAAGGGGAGCCGAAGGCCCGGGACCCGGACGGCGTCGTGACCGGCGACTCGATGGCCGTGGTCCTGCGCGGGGGCCGGGCGGAGCGGCTCGAGGTCCTCGGCAACGCGCTGCTGCGCCACCGTCCGGCCGAGAATCCGGGAGAGCGGAGCTTCGTCACCGGAGATACGCTGATCGCCTACATCGACTCGACCGGCGTGCGCGAGATCCAGGTCCGCGGAAACGCACGGAGCCTCTACCTGCCCTCGCCGGCCGATCGGGCGGGCGAGGTCGGCAGCAACCTCTCCCGCGGGGACCTGATCCGCGTCCACTTCGGCGAGGGAGAGGCGAAGCGCGTCGAGCTGGAGGGGAGCGCGACGGGGGCGTACACTCCGCCGCGCGTCCGCCCGGACACCACCACGCAACGGCTCTCCGATTCGCTGTACGTCGCCCGGGCCTTCTCCCGGTTTCTGGCCGGATCGGAGGGTCCGCTTCCCGATTCCCTGGAACGCGCCGGTCCGTTCGAGCCGTCGGAGCGGGTCCGCTACGCGGGCCGGTCGGTCGTCTTCTTCGTCCCCGAGCGGCGGATCGAGATCAGCGAGGACGGCACGGTGCACTACCAGAACCTCGAGCTGGAGTCGGAGGAGATCGTCTTCGAGGCTCTCCGGGACCGGGTCGTCGCCCTTGGAGAACCGACCCTGCGGGATCCGAACAGCGAGCTCGTGGGAGAACGGATGGTCTACCGGATCGACCGGCAGCACGGGTTCGTGTATCAGGGGTACACGCAGTTCGACGGCGGACGCTACAAGGGGGAGGAGGTCAAACGGGTCGACCGCAGCATCCTCCTCGTCCGCGAGGGCGATTACACCACCTGCGAGGCGGATACCGCACACTACCACTTCCACGCGAACCGGATGAAGATCAAGCTGAAGGACCGGGTCATCGCACGCCCGGTCGTGCTCTACTTGAAGAACATCCCGTTGATGGCGTTGCCGTACTGGATCTTCCCGATCCGCAAGGGGCGGAGCTCGGGCGTGCTGATGCCCGACGTCGAGTTCGGCTTCGACGAGCAGCGTGGTCGGTTCCTCCGGAACATCGGCTACTATTACGTGCCGAACGACTACGCCGACGCGATGCTCTGGGGCGACTACTACGAGAGGAACCCGAGATGGATCCTGAACGCCCAGCTCCGGTACAAGGTCCGCTATCTGCTCGGGGGACAGGTCTTCGGTTCCTACTCGGGCGAGGGGGACTCCCGCACGGGAAGACGCCGCTGGGACATCCAGGGGTCTCACGAGCATACGCTGGGAGACCGTTTCGATCTCAAGGTCCGCGCGAACTTCGTCAGCGACAAGGACTATCGCGATGACCGGGAGTTCGGCGGCTCGGTGGACGAGCGGCTGAACCGGCAGCTCAAGTCGAACTTCTCGCTGCGGAAATCCTGGTCGACGACGAGGCTGTCGGTCGCGGCCGATCGGACCGAGTACCTCGACGAGGAGTCCTCCTCGATCCAGGTCCAGCAGTCGATCCCGAGCGTGGACTTCTCGATCAACTCGTTTCCGATCGGGCGGGAGGCCGACGCTCTGGGACGCGGCGAGCGGCTGCCGTTCCTCTCGACGGTCTACGCGCGCGTCTCTTCATCGTTCCGGTCCACGTTCGTCAAGCCGTGGGGCGAGGAGACGGAGGACAACCAGGCGGCTCGCGTCAACTTCGGCTTGAGCGACAACCGGTCGATCGGGCCGTACGCGAAGGTGAGCCCGTCGTTCTCCGCCACCGGCGCCTGGTTCCGCCGCGACGCGCGGGGGGAGTCGCACGGCTTCGGAGCGGTCTGGAGCGCGGGTCTCTCCGCCCGCTCGACCCTCTACGGGACCTTTCCGATCGACCTCGGCCCGCTCCAGGCGATGCGGCACGTCGTCGAGCCGTCCGTCTCCTACAGCTACGCGCCGGGCTTCCCCTCGCTGCGGTACACGGACGAAGGGGGGATCGAGCGGTCCCTCTACCCTTCGGTCGGCGGAATCGGTCTCGCTGGTTCGGAGGTGAGCTCGATGCGGATCGGGGTGACGCAACGCTTCCACCTCAAGCTCGACGGCGAGGATCCGAAGAAGCCGCGCAAGATCGACAACCTGATCCTCTGGACGACGTCGACCAGCTACGACTTCCGCCGGCGTGGGGAGGGGGAGAAGCCCCTGTCGAACATCGTCAACTCGATCCGCGTGAATCCGGCCCGTTTCCTCGGCAGCAACGTCTCGGTGACCCACGATCCGTACCGCAAGGTCGCGATCTCCCTTTCGGTCCGCACGCAGATGAACTTCTCCGGGGGAGGGGGGACCGGTCCGGCCGACACCACCGGGGGCGGCGGGACCGAGGAGTACGGCGGCTTCGGCCTGGCCGAGGAGGGGAGCGGCCGGCCCGGGGAGGCGGCGCGGGTCCCGACCGGCCCGTGGAGCCTCTCGCTGACGCACAACTACAGCCGCGGCGAGAGCCGGTCCAGCGAGAGGAGCACCGCCAACGTCCGCACCTCCTTCACCCCTACCCGGAACTGGCGCTTCAGCTACAGCATTTACTATGACTTACAGGAGCGGGACGTCCGGTCGCAGTCGTTCACGCTCTCCCGAGACCTGCACTGCTGGACGATGAAGCTGGACCGACGGATCTCCGGAGGGAACTCCTCCTACTACTTCCGCATACATATCAAGGGCCTGCCGGACGTGAAGTACGAGAGGGAGCAGCGGTGACGGGGGGCCGTCACCGTGCGGGGCGCCCCCCGGTCCGGCCCTCCGCTTGAACGGTCCGCGGAGTGGATGGTACGCTTTCCCGAACGAGCTCCTGTGGACCTGTTGGGGCTCTAACGGAGGAAATCAAGGGATGTTGCACGGATATCGTCTGGGCCTGGCCGCGCTGCTCGCGGCGGCCGGGATCGCCGGCTGTGCGGGGTGGATCGGAAACGACCGGCGGGAATCGAACGCCGAGGTGATCCTCGTCTCGTTCGGGGCCACGAACGGCGAGATCACGCCCTGCGGGTGACACTCCGGCCGCAAAGGCGGGCTGGCCCGGCGGGCCGGCGTCATCGATACCCTGTCGGCGCGTGAGAAGAGCTTCGCGGTCGTCGACCTCGGCGACTTCATGAGCAACAAGAGGCTCGTCGAGGACTACGAGAGCCGCTTCATCTGGGAGATGATGGAGCGGATGGGCTACCTCGCGTCCACCCCCGGCGTGCGCGAGTTGAACAACTATCCGCTCTACGAGGAGCTGGTCCGCACCAGCGAGATCGTCGGCGTCTCCTCGAACCTCCGGGTGGTTCGCGACGGGACCGCGAGTCCGGTCGGAGAGCGGAAGACCCTGGTCGTCGACATCGACGGGGTCCCGGTCGGGTTCTTCGCCGTGATGGGGGAGGACGTGATGTCGACCGCCCGGCCACCGGAGGGGATCACCTTCGAGAACGACGATCCGATCGAGACCGCCACCGCCGTGGTGCCCGAACTCCGCAAGAAGGCCGAGATCGTGGTGCTGATGTCGCAGCTCGGACCGACCGACACGAGGCGCCTGATCGAGCAGGTGCCGGGGATCGACGTCGCGCTCTTCGGACGCCGGCCGGCCTGGAAGGAGCAGGCTGCAAAGGAAGCGAACACGATCGTCCAGCAGACCGGTCTTCGCGGCCAGTATTTCGGGGAGCTCGTCCTGATCGTCGATCCGGACGGGAGAATCGCCGATTGGGGATCGCGGAACATCGTTCTCGATGCGCAGACGCCGGAACACGACGAGATCGCCCAGGCGGTGAAGGAGGCCGAGGCGGCCGCGAAGGAGCTGATCCGCACACGCCAGGAAGACCGCAGGGCGGAGGCCGAGGACGAGCTCTCCTCCGAGCACTTCCTCGGTGCGGACAAGTGCCGCCGGTGTCACGAGTCGGAGTACCGGCAGTGGGAGTCGACTGCTCACGCAGCCGCTTGGCGAACGCTCGAGCAGGACGGAAAGCACACCCAAGACCAGTGCATCTCTTGCCACGTCACCGGATGGGAGAAGGCGGGAGGGTTCCTGAACCGGAACGCCTCCCAGGACCTCGTCAACGTGCAATGCGAAGCCTGTCATGGCGTCGGGACCCAGCATGCGCGGGGATCGAAGGTGAAGCCGATCACCGAAGAGACCTGCACCGCTTGCCACACCGGCGAGTGGGGGAAGGACTTCGACTACGCCGTCGCGCTGGCGAAGGTGGACCACACGCATCCGTAGGCGGAGCTTCCGGCTTCCCGGCCGCGTTCGGCCATGAGGCGATAAGGAGGGTCGGATCCCGATGCCGGAACCCCGGAGCCACGCCAACATCCTCGAGACGATCGGCCGGACCCCTCTCGTTCGGCTGAACCGGGTCGTGAAGACTCCGGGGCCGACGATCCTCGCCAAGGTGGAGTCGTTCAATCCCGGGGGAAGCGTCAAGGACCGGATCGGCGCCTACATCGTCGAGAAGGCGGAAGAGGCCGGCTTCCTCCGCCCCGGGGGGACGATCGTGGAGGCGACGTCCGGCAACACCGGTTGCGGCCTGGCGATCGCGGCGGCGGTGAAGGGATACCGCGCGGTCTTCACGATGCCGGACAAGATGAGCCAGGAGAAGATCGACCTTCTCAAAGCCTACGGCGCCCGCGTCGTCGTCACCCCCACGGCCGTTCCGCCCGAGTCCCCGGAGAGCTACTACGAGGTCGCCAAGCGGATCGTCCGCGAGACGCCGGGAGCGTTCCTCGCCAACCAGTACTTCAATCCGGACAACCCGGAGGCGCACGAGCGGACGACGGGTCCCGAGATCTGGGAGGCGACCGAGGGGAAGCTCGCCTGCCTCGTCGCGGGGATGGGGACCGGGGGGACCATCACCGGCGTGGGACGGTACCTGAAGGGCCGGAACCCCGCGCTGCGGATCGTCGGGGCGGATCCGGAGGGATCGATCCTGAAGGAGCAGTTCGACACCGGATCGCACGGCCCGGCACGGAGCTATCTCGTCGAGGGGATCGGAGAGGACATGATCCCGGGCACGCTGGACCTCGGCGTGGTGGACGAGGTGGTGACGGTCGGCGACGCCGCGTCGTTCCGTACCGCCCGCCGGCTCGCGCGGGAAGAAGGCATCTTCACCGGCGGTTCCGGGGGAACGGCGGTCGCCGCGGCGTTGCAGGTCGCCGAGAGGATGAAGCCCGACGATCTGATCGTCGTGATCCTGCCGGACACCGGTGAACGGTACCTGAGCAAGGTCCACAACGAGGAGTGGTTGCGCGACAACGGGATGCTCCTCTCCGAAGCGGCCACGGCCGGGGAGATGGTGGCCGGCAAAACCTCCGGGCTCCCCGGGCTCGTCACGGTCGGCCGAACCGATCCGGTCCGGGAGGCGGTGCGTCTCGTTCAGGAGCACCACGTCTCCCAGCTTCCGGTGACCGACGAGGCAGGGCGGGTGGTCGGGACCGTGATGGAATCGAAGTTGCTGGCGGGCCTCCTCGACGGGGCGGTGTCGCTGGACGAGACGGTGGAGACGGTGATCGAGCCGCCGCTGCCCCGGATCCGGGGCGAAACCTCGATCCCGGAAGTCGTGCGCGTGCTGGCGGGACGGCACCCGGCGGCCCTCGTGGAGGAGGAGGGGACGGTCATCGGGATCGTCACCCGCTTCGACCTGATCGAGCACGTCGCGCGCTGAACGTTCGGGGCTCGGGAACAGGAGACGTCGCGATGGGCTTTTCGACCGATGCGATCCATGGAGGGCAGCGACCCGATCCGCTCACCGGCTCGGTGAGCGTTCCGATCTACCAGACCTCGACTTACGCCCAGGAGGAGGTCGGGCGGCACAAGGGATACGAGTACGCGCGGACGCAGAATCCGACCCGCGAGGCGTGGGAACGGTGCGTGGCGGTCCTGGAGAACGGCCGCCACGGGATCGCCTATTCGTCGGGGCTCGCCGCGGTCGGCTCGATCCTGCAGCTTCTTCGTTCGGGAGACCGGGTGGTCGCCGCGGACGACATGTACGGCGGGACCTACCGCCTCTTCGAACGGGTATACCGGGGGTTCGGTCTCGACTTCCGCTACGCCGACCTGACGGATTCGGATCGTCTCGATG
>WJJW01000134.1 GCA_014729455.1 Candidatus Eiseniibacteriota bacterium | reverse complement strand
GGCCCCGACTCGGTGGTCGAGGAGAACTACCGCCAACGGGCGGAGGAGATCCGCGAGGAGATCGTCGGCGGGCTCCCGTTCGAGGAGGCCGCCCGGCGCTACTCGGACGACGAGCGCTCCGCCGAACAGGGCGGTCTTCTCGGGCGCTTCTCCCCCGGGGAGCTGGGCGATCGGAACTTCGAGAGCGTGGCGTTCACCCTTCCGCGCGGAGAGATCAGCGAGCCGGTGCGGACCAACCTCGGCTATCACCTCCTCGAGGTCGTCGCGCGGGATTCGGAAGGGGCCTGGGCTCGAGTCCGGCACATCCTCGTCGGGATCACACCGTCGAAGAGCGACGCCCAGCGGGTGCGCCGGAAGGTGCAGCGGATCCGCGACCGGATCGTCGCGGGCGAGATCACGTTCGCCGAGGCGGTCCGCCGCCACTCCCAAGACCACGCGTCCCGGGAGGAGGGAGGCGACGTCGGCTGGCTGCCGATCGACAACTTCCTCGGAGAGACCCGGGCCGCGGTCGAGGATCTCCGGGTCGGGGAGATCAGTCCGATCGCGGAGGTGGAGGGCGGATTCCACGTCTTCAAGCTGGTCGGGGAGCAAGCGGCGACGGAGTACACGTTCGACGAGATCCAGGGGGAGCTGCGGAACATCGTCGAAATGGAGGAACGCCAGAAAGTGCTCGACGAGTACCTCGCGGAGCTTCGCAACGAGACGTTCGTGGAGATCCGTCCCCTCCAGTAGGTCTGGTCGATTCGTTTCCGCTACATTCCCTGTCGTGAGGCTCGACGCGCTCCTTCATGCTCTCTGCCTGTTCAAGACGCGGTCCCAGGCGAACCGCGCCTGCGCGGACGGGCGCGTCTGGTTGAACGGAACGATCGCCCGCGCCTCACGGTCCGTACGCCCCGGCGACCGGATCCGCTGGCGGGATCCGATCGGCCGCGTCGAGCAGGAGGTCGAGATCCTCGAGGTGCCGCGCCGCCAGGTTTCCCGGGCCGCGGCGCGCGAGATGGTCCGCGTGCTGGAGCGGCGGGTGATCGACGACCCCTGGGAGCAGGGGGGATGATCGGCTTCGACCACGTCCATCTGCGGTATCCCGGACCGGGCCACGAACCGGCGCTCGAGGATGTCCATGTCGAGGTTCCGACGGGCCAGATGGCGTTCCTGCTGGGACCGAGCGGCGCGGGGAAGACGAGCCTGCTGAAGCTCGTCACGATGGAGGAGCGGCCGACCCAGGGGCGGGTCCGCGTGCTCGAGTTCGACTCCGTGACGGTCCGCAACCGGGAGCTGCCCTCTCTCCGGCGGCGGATCGGAATGGTCTACCAGGATTTCCGCCTGCTCCGGGACAAGACCGTGTTCGAGAACATCGCCTACGTTTTGCGGATGACCGGTGTGCTCGACCATCCGACCCTCCAGCGGATCGTGCTGCGCCTGCTCACGCACGTGAGCCTCTACCACAAACGCAACCACTTTCCCGACCAGCTCTCGGGAGGGGAGCAGCAGCGGACCGCGATCGCCCGCGCCCTCGTGCACGAGCCGCGGATCCTGCTCGCCGACGAGCCGACCGGAAACCTCGACACCGTGTCGGCGCTCGAGATCCTGGAGATCTTCCGGCGCGTCCACACGGCCGGCGCGACGGTCTTGATCGCGACGCACGACGAGTCGCTCGCCGCGCGGTACGCGGAACGGGCGATCTTCCTCGAGGAGGGACGCGTGGTCCGGGACGCGCGGCCGGCAAGGGGGCGCGGATTGTGACACGGCTGCGGTTCTTCCTCTCCGAGGCGTGGGAGATGCAGGGGCGCGACGTCGCCGGGGGGCTCGCCAGCCTGACCGCACTCACCGCGGTGCTGTTTCTCCTGGCGGTCGTTCTGCTCGCCGGACACAACATCCGGGGCGCCGCGCGGGCGCTGGAGGGACGCAAAGGGCTGGAGGTCTTCCTCGTCGGGGATCTCCCCGAAGGGCGGGTCGGAGAGATGGCGGAGCTGTTCCGCAGCTTCGGCGAGGTGGCCGAGGTCCGGTTCGTCTCCGAGGAGCAGGAGCTGCGACGGATCGAACGGGAGCTGGGCGGCGTCGACGTGTCCGAGGCGATGGGGACCAACCCGTTGAGCCCGGTCTTCCGGATCACGCTGACTCCCGAGGCGGCCGGCCGCGCCGGGGTGGTGCAGGGGCTCGCCGAGGAGATCGCGGTCTACGAGGGGGTCGACGAGGTGCTCTACGGAGAGGCGTGGATCGGCAGCCTGGAGCGAGGCTTGCGACACGTCTACTGGGCCACCGCGGGAGCGGGGATCCTCGCCTCGATCGCCGTGCTGCTCGTTCTCTGGAACACGATCAAGCTGGCCTTTCTCGGCCGGCGGGAGACCATCCGGATCCTGAAGATCGTGGGAGCGACCGGGTCGTTCATCCGGATGCCGTATCTCCTGCTCGGGGCGATGCACGCCACGACGGCGTCCATCCTGGCCCTTCTCTTCGCCGCGCTCCTGCGTTGGGTGCTGGTCGCGATGATGCCCGGCCTGCGCTTTCTCCCGCTGAGCTGGACGGTGGTGTTCCTCGCCGGCGCGACCCTCCTCGGGATCCTGAGCAGCTATGCTTCCGTCGAGTCTCCCCTGCGGAGCCTGGAGAGGAGCCATGAAGCGGTCACGAGCTGACAAGATCGGCGCGTTGCTCGTCCTGGCGGTTGCCGGGGGGCTGCTCTCCGCGCCCAACGCGCAGACCGGAGGCGACGCGCTCAATGCGCGCCAGCAGGAGCTCCGGGAGCTGAAGCGGGAGATGGAGGAGAACCGGCGCCGCATCGAAGAACTCCGCCGGCAGGAGCGCTCGCTGGACGACCTGGAGGAGAGGATCCGCAAGGATCGGCAGATGACCGCCCGTTACATCGCCGAGCTGGAGAACCAGGAGCGTGCGCTCCTGGAGGACCTCGAGGAGCGGACCACGCTCCTCGACACACGATCGACCGAGCACGAGCGGATGGCCGAGAAGCTGGCGCGCCGGCTGCGGCTCTACCAGCGTCGCCGCACCCCGACGACGGCCGAGATCCTGCTCTCCTCCGCCGACTTCTCCGAACTGTTCGCGCGCGGAGCCCTGCTGGCGCGGGCGATCCGCCGGGACCGGGAGGACCTGCTCTGGCTCCAGGAGAGCCGCGAGGAGCTCGCGCGCGAGACCGCGCTTCTCCAGGCGCGGCGGCGCGGTCTGGAGAGCCTGCAGGAGGAGAAGCGGAGGGAACGGACCCGGCTCGACGCCGAGTCGGATCGGGCGCGCCGGGAGCGAGAGGAGATCCGCCGGGAACGGACCCGATTCGAGCGCCGGCAGCTGGAGCTCGCCGAGTCGGAGAAGAAGATCCAGGAGCTGATCCAGCGGTTGGAGGAGGCGCGCCGAGAGGGAGCGGTGGGAGGTCCCGGTCTGGCCGACCTTCGCGGGCGGCTCCGCTGGCCGGTGGAAGGGGAGGTGATCGAGCGGTTCGGTGTCCACGTCCATCCCCGGTTCCAGACGAAGGTCTCCAACCGCGGGATCGACATCGCCGCGCCGGGCGGGAGCCCCGTGGTGTCCGTCGGGGACGGCACGGTCGCCTTCGTCGACTGGCTCTCCGGCTACGGGCGGTGCGTGATCGTCAATCACGGGGCGGACACCTACACCCTCTACGCCCACTGCCGGCGGGTCCTCGTCGGGAAGGGGGCGCGCGTGACGGCGGGGGAGCAGATCGCCGAAGTGGGGGACACCGACTCCGTGAAGGGAAACTGTCTCCACTTCGAGATCCGGCTCCGGTCCGAGGCGGTCGATCCGATGGAGTGGCTCCGGTGAACGGCCCCGACGCCGATCCCCCGATCCTGTCCTGGATCCGCGACCAGGACGCCGTTGCCCGGCTCCAGCGGGCGGTCCGCAACGACCGCACCGCCCAGTCGTACCTCTTCTACGGACCCCGCGGCGTGGGCAAGACCCGGACCGCCCTGGGGGTCGCCCAGGCGCTCAATTGCACCGGCGCGGAACCGCCCTGCGGCGCGTGCCTCCCGTGCCGGAAGATCGCCCGGTTGAGGCATCCCGATGTCCGCCTTCTGTTTCCGGCCACCAAGGAGGAGGACTCCCATCCGGAGGAGATCGCCAAGAGGCTTGAGGAATACGGGAGCGGCCGATACCATCTTCTCGAGTACGCACGCAACGCCTCGATCTCGATCGATCGGATCCGGGAGCTGAAGGCGGAGGCGGCGATGTCCCTCGTGGAGGGACGGCGCCGGGTCTTCATCCTCACCGAGGCGCATCGGATGCAGGAAGAGGCGGCCCAGTCGGCTCTGAAGCTGATCGAGGAGCCGCCCGCCGGCACCCACCTGATCCTGACGGTGGAGGAGCCGGCCGCCCTGCTTCCGACGATCGTCTCCCGATGCCAGCGGGTGCGGTTTCGCCCATTGCGGCGTTCGTCGATCGAGGAGATCCTGGTCGCGGAGGGGGGGCTCGAGCGGCCGGCCGCTCGGTTGATCGGTTCTCTCTCCGAAGGAAGTCTGGGACGTGCGCTCGCTCTCCGCGAGGAGGGATCGAAGGAGCGATCGATCGTCGAGATTCGCGACGACGCGCTCTCCCTCTTCGACCTGGAGATCGAGCCGACGAAGATAGAGGAACGAATCCAACAACAGGTGCGCAAGTGGGCCGGGAAGCTGGATCCCAATACAATCCGTCGAAACGCCGAGCTTCTGCTGATCTGGTGTCACGATCTTCTGGCGGTCCGGGTCGGTCTGGGGACCGAGTCTCTCGCCAACCTCGACCGCCGGGACCGGCTCGCGAGCGAGGCGGAGCGGATCGATCTCGCCCGGCTGCGCGCGTGGATCGACGCGCTGGAGGAATGGGTCGAGAGCGCCGACCGGAACGTCAATCCGGGCCTCGGCCTTCACGAGCTGCTCCGCCGGGCGGCTGCGACGGATGCCGGGCCGCCTCGCGGAACCTGAACGAACCCGATCTCTCCTTCGACTTCTCGCGAACCCCTCTCGTCCAGGTCGGTTTCAAGGGGCACCGCATCGACCTCTGCATCCCGCCGGACGAGGGCCTGCCCCCGGTCGGCCGGTCGGTCGTCGTGGAGGCGGATCGGGGCGTCGACGTCGGGATGCTGCTGCGTCACGACCGCGGTTCGCTCTTGCCGAGCAGGAAACACCCGCCGCGAAAGATCATCCGGGAAGCCTCGCCCGAGGAGCAGGAGCGAGCCGATCGGCTTCGCGGGGAGGAGGAGGGGGCGCTCCGCGTCTGCCGGGAGCGGGTCGAGCGGTTCGGCCTGCCGATGCAGACGGTCGACGCCGAGTTCCAGTTCGACCGCAAGCGCGTCACGTTCTACTTCACCGCCGAGGGGCGCGTCGATTTCCGCGGCCTCGTGCGCGACCTCGCCAAGATCTTTCGAACCCGGATCGAGCTGCGGCAGATTCCTCCGCGGGAATCGGCGCGCCGGCAGGGGGGAGTCGGCCCCTGCGGCCGGTCGCTCTGTTGCGCGAGCTTCCTTCAGGGATTCGAACCGGTCACCTTGAAGTCGGCGAAGAGGCAGAACCTGTCGCTCGCGCCGCAACGGATCTCCGGTCTCTGCGGGCGGCTGCTCTGCTGCCTGAACTTCGACGGGTCCTGCCCGCGCCTGGATCCTGGGGAGGAAGAGGGTTGATCGACACGCACGCCCACGTCCACACCTCCTCGTTCGACGGGGACCGCGACGCCGTCCTCGCCCGGACCTGGGACTCGGGCGGCCGCTACCTGATCGAGGTGAACATCGATCCGGCCGGCTGGCCGGAGGTCCGCCGGATGGCCCGTTCCGATCCCCGCATCTACGCGACGCTCGGCGTGCACCCGCACAGCAGCGGAAGCGTCGGCCCCGACGACCTCGAGGATCTTCTCGGTGCGCTGGACGATCCGGAGATCTCCCCCCGGATCGTCGCGATCGGAGAGACGGGGCTCGACTACTACCGCGACTATGCGCCGCACGACCGGCAGCGGGACCTCTTTCATCGCCACGTCGCCGCGGCCCGCGAGACCGGACTGCCGCTGGTCGTTCATGCCCGCGCCGCCCACGATGACGTGCTCCGGATCCTCCGGGAGGAGGGGCAAGGGAAGGTGCGCGGCGTGCTCCATTGCTTCTCCGGGGATCGCGCGGTCGCCGATCAGGCGCGCGACCTCGGGTTCCTGCTCGGCTTCGGCGGCGCGATCACCTACAACCCGAAGCGCTCGGCTCCGCTCCTGCGGGACATCGGCCTCGATCGGATCGTGCTCGAGACGGACTGCCCGTACATGGCGCCGCACCCGCGGCGCCGGGAGCGGAACGAGCCGGCGAACGTCCCCCGGATCGCCGCCGCGGTCGCCGAGTATCTCGGGATCGACCGCGACGAAGTGGAGCGAACCACCGACGGGAACGCGATCTCGCTGTTCGGCCTCCCGCGATGACCCGCCGCTGACCATGGAGCTCGCCCGCGAGAAGGAGCGACTCCTTCGGGCGGGGATCCGGCCGCGCCGGCGGCTCGGCCAGAGCTTCCTCGTTCGCGCCGCGACCGCTTCCCGGATCGCCCGCACGCTCGAGACGGAACCGGACGAGCCGATCCTCGAGATCGGACCCGGCTCGGGGGCGCTCACGCGGGCGCTGCTCGCGACCGGCTCCCCGGTCTGGGCGATCGAGGTCGACCCCGCGCTCGCCGCCGTGCTGCGCGAGCGGTTCTCCGCCGAGATCACCGCCGGCAGGCTCACGCTGATCGAGGGGAACGTCCTGGACTTCGATCCCGCGCGGCTGCCGGGCGTTCCGGAGCGGGCGCTCTACCTCGCCGGCAACCTTCCGTACGCGATCACGACCCCGATCCTGCTGTGGATGCTCGAGCACCGCGACCGGTTCCGGCGCGCCGGGGTCCTCGTCCAGAAGGAGTTCGCCGACCGGATCGTCGCCCCGCCCGGAAGCCGGACCTACGGGAGCTTGAGCGTCTGGATCGCCTACCACGCCTCCGTGCGCCGGAGGCTCACCGTCGGTCCCGGGGAGTTCTGGCCCGCGCCGAAGGTCGATTCCAGCCTGGTCGACTTCCGGTTCCACCGGACTCCGCCCGTCCACGTCCGCGATCCGCGCGACCTGGAACGGGTCCTCTCGACCGTCTTCGGACAGCGGCGCAAGATGCTCCGCTCGAGCCTCGGGACCGCCCTCGGGGACCGCGCCGTGGCGATCGGGCTGCTCGATCACGCGGGGATCGCCCCGACCCGCCGTCCCGAGACGCTCGACCTCGGGGAGTTCGCCGCCCTGGCGAACACCCTCGGGGAGGCGCTGTGACCCGCCGCGGATCCATCGCGGCATGGAAGCGGCTCACGACGGAGGTCGTCTCCTGCGAGCGGTGCCCGCGTCTCCGCCGGCATTGCCGGGAGATCGCCGCGAGGAAGCGCCGGGCGTACGTAGAGGAGACCTACTGGGGCCGCCCGGTCCCCGGCTTCGGGGATCCCGACGCCCGCCTGCTCATCATCGGGCTCGCCCCCGGCGCGCATGGCGCCAACCGGACCGGCCGGATCTTCACCGGCGACTCCTCGGGGGACTTCCTCTTCGCGGCCCTGCACCGGCTCGGCCTGGCCAACCAACCGGGTGCGACGCGCCGCGACGACGGTCTCTCCCTCTCCGGCGTCTACATCTCCGCGGCCGCCCGATGCGCCCCGCCCGCGAACCGGCCCGCGCCAGCGGAGATCGCCCGCTGCCGGCCGTACCTGATCCGGGAGTGGGAGCTGCTCGGTCG
>WJJW01000133.1 GCA_014729455.1 Candidatus Eiseniibacteriota bacterium | reverse complement strand
TCTTCGGGGCGTTCTTGGCGCGGTCGGGGAGCTTCGCGTACATCGCGTCGACCTCCGCGCGGGTCCGGTAGACGAAGGTCAGCAGACCGTCGCGGTCGGCCTCGTCGCGCTGGCAGAAACCGACGAGGAAATCGCCGTGCTCCAGGATCACGCACTCCGCCTGCTCGAGCCAGACCTCCATCCCGATCTCGTCGGTGTAGAACCGGCGGATCCGGTCCAGATCCGTCGTCTTGTGGAAGATGATCCCGGACATCCCGCGCGTCTCCTTTCCCGTCCGCATTCCCCCCGGTTTCTCGCCCGCGATCCCCCCGGGGCGGCCGATCGACCGATTCTAGCAGCGGCCGCGGGGTCCGATCGCCCCTTGGGACGAAACAGACGAGAGTGCTAGGATAACTTATCTCAAGAAGGAGGACACCTGATGCTCCATTTCGTTCTTCGCCCCTTCGCGGCCGCCGCGCTCGCTCTGCTCGTCGCGGCATCGGGCTGCGGGAACGACGACTCCTCGGAGCCGACGTCCAGCGATCCGTCGGGTGAGGAGGTGGTCGCCGATTTCGCCGTGGTCGATGTGAACCCGAACTCGTCGACGCACGAGGAGGTGGTCTCTCCCCGCCAGTTTCTCGAGCAGATCTCCGCCTGGTACTTCGGGCACGCCACCTGAGGCTACTGCCGGAGCCAGTTCGGCTTCCTGGACTCGATGCAGGAACAGTTCGAGGACGAGCACCCGGCGCGGGACTTCCAGTTTCTCGGCGTCAACGAGGTCGGCCACGAGCGGGGGAACGAGGCGGTCTGCGAGGGGCGCGCGATCCCTTGGCTCCAGGAGACCGAGGAGGAGAAGGTCTGGGATCCCTGGGACGTGACCTATCGTGACGTGATCTTCCTGGATCAGGAGAACCGCCCGGTCGCTGTCTTCAACCTGACGATCCACGACCTTTCGGAACAGGCGGAATACGACTCGCTGCTTCGGCTGGTCGAGCGGTTGACCGGGGGAGGCAAAGACGACGACTGAGACGGGCGGGGGGCCTGTTCCGGTCCCCCGCCCGTGCACTTCGTTTCGTTTCGCTCTTCGGCGCTCTCGGCGCGCGATCAGTGCAGGATCTGCAGCTTCTCGATCCGCACGGAGTCGCGCGTCTGCAGCCGGACGAGATACGTTCCCGCGGCGAGGCGCGAGCCGCTCTCCCACCTCAGGTCATACGGGATCGCGTGCCGACCGGCGCCGAGCTGCCCGACGAAGGGCGCAGCGACGCGCCGTCCGGTGACGTCGAAGACCTCGACCTCCACGGGACCCGCGGCGGCGAGATCGAAGGAGATCGTCGTCTTCGCGGCGGCGGGGTTCGGTCCGAGAGCCAGCGTGGGTCCGAAGTCGCCGGCGATTCCGTCCTCCGCCGATGCCGGGTCGACGATCTGGTAGTCCCAGATCCCACGGCTGTAAGTGCCGAAGCGGATCACGTCCAGCTCGGGCACCGACTCCACGCACCAGTACGTCGTCAACGGCGCCTCGGTCCCGAGGATCGACTCCCACTGGCCGGAATCGGCGTCGAAGCGGTACGGTCCCGCCTCCGCGGCGGCGAAGAGGTTCTGGTCGACGGCGTTGTCGAAGACGAGCATGAATACCAGCGTGCTCGGCAGACCGTCTCCCATCGGATCCCAGGTCATTCCGCCATCGGTCGTCTTGTAGACGGCCGGGCCACTGTAGCCGCTCCCGCCGACGTAGGCCGTCGTCGGGTCGGTCGGCGAGCAGATCAGGGCGTTGCCGTAGAAGTAGTGGCCGGCCGGCCCGTAGTCCGGGGACAGCGTCCAGCTATCGCCCGCGTCGTGCGAGAACCAGAGGCGACCCTGGTTGGTGACCGCGTACCAATAGTCGGTGTCGATCTTCGAGATGGCGAGCCCGGACAGGTAACCCGGTGAGAAGTCCTGGGGCAGTTCGGTCGTCGTGTGGGATCCGTTCTGCTGCCGCTCGTAACGCCAGAGATGATCGGCGCAGAGATAGACGGCGTTCGGATCGACGGGATCGGCGAGCAGGGGCGGCATCCAGCTGTGCGAGGCGTTGGCGGGGAAGTTCCACTGCTGGAGATAGTCCGGGTTGTCCTCGTAGACCTGGACCAGGATGAAGGCGGGGTAGTCGGAGAAGAGCATGTTGTGGTCGCGGACCGTCGAAGTCAGGTGGCCGTAGTCTCCGCTGATCGTCTGCCGGAAGTCCAGATAGGTCTCGCCGGGGATCGGCTGAGAGACCTGGAACCCCTGGTCCTGCGACCCGGCCGCGATGAGGTACGGATCGGTCTCGCTCGTGAAGATGTCGTAGTACTGGCTGATTCCGAGCCCGTGGAGGGAGAGGTTCTGGACGGTGGCGACGCCGTCGTACGACGCGTAGGTGCCTCCGTCGGTGTCGAGGAAGAAGATCTCCTGGCCGTCGATCCAGAGGCACTCGCCCCCGGGATGGTCGGCATGGAGCTTGTTCTCCGGATCGTCGTAGTACTCCCACCACCGGTTGACGACGGACCATTGGAGACCTCCGTCCGTGGAACGGAAGCACTCGACGCCCGCGTAGTAGACCAGGTCTGGGTCGGTGATCGATGCGACGAGTGTCCTCCACCAGTCGTTGATGATGGTCCGGAGCGACCAGTTCACTCCTCCATCGGTCGATCGGTAGAGCTTCCAGGTCCCGCCGATGTTCTGTGCGGCGTAAAAGGTCGGTGCGCCCGCCTCGGAGGCGCTGAGGACGACATCGCTGCAGGACTCCGGCGACGAGCCGACGATCGTGAACGTCTCACCGAGATCATGAGAGACCTTCAGCGTGTTCTTGACCATGAGGTAGAGGGGGCCCGGGTTGACGCGGTCGATCCACAGGTCGCAGCGGTTGGAGTAGCCGGATTCCGTATGGGTGCGGGTGAAGCTGATGCCGCCGTCGTCGGAGCGTAAGACGTGGAAACCGGTGTACCAGGTCCCATCGACGTCGATCGCTCCCTTGACGAGGAGATAGACGGTGCGCGGGCTCCCGAGATCGCGCACGATCCGGGTCGATTCCTGGAAGTACTCCGGCATTCCGCTCGGGACGAACCACGACTCGCCGCCGTTGGTGCTGGCGTGGCAGGTGCCGCCGTCGGTGATGGTCAGCACGACGAGGGGATCTCCGGGAACCACGCAGAGGCCGTGCGAGCCGAGACCCAGGGCGTCGGAGATCGGGGTCCAGTTCTCGCCAGCGAGCGTGCCGCGCCAGACGCCACCGAGGTTGGAGCCGACGTAGATCATGTTCTCGTCGGGGGAGTAGGCGGTCGCGTGCGTCCGGCCGGCGAGATTCGCGCTGCCGATCTCCGTCCAATCATCGGTTCGAATCCCCTGCTCGACCAGTGCCTGGCGCTCCAGGGCATGGGCGGCGCGATTGGCGTTCTCGATGGCGCGCCAATCGACTCCCGGGGCGGTGCGATGGAGCGAGTCGATCCACTCTTGCCTCCGGATCCGCATCTCCTTTTCGGATTGCTTGCGGAGGACGACCTCGGTCGGGGCGGGCGGGGATGAGGACGAGGGGACACTCGGTGTCCGAGGAACGACAACGGCGATGGCGGCGGCGAGGGCCAGCCAGAGGACCGGACCGAAAGGCATCGCGGCACGGAGGCGCATGGCGAGGGCTCCTTCTTGATAGTGGTCCCGGGTCCGGCCGGCGAGCCGGCCGCCCGGTCGCGTCAGGATCGATCG